>JACDBU010000104.1 GCA_013694745.1 Chitinophagaceae bacterium | reverse complement strand
ACGGTTACAGGAGCGCTTAATTACACATGGTCGCCATCAAAAGGATTATCATGTACAAATTGTGCAAACCCTGTAACACGCCCTGATAGTTCAATAAAATATTTTGTAAAAGGAACTACCGCATTTGGTTGTTCATCCAGGGATTCTGTTACCTTATCAGTACAATTTCCATTTGCTATGAAAGTGGGTGTGGGCGATACTTTATGCAAAGGAAGATCTGCGCAATTATTTGCTGAAGGTGCAAATACTTATGCATGGACGCCAGCAGCAGGACTCAGCAATTCTAAAATTGCACAACCCATTGCTACTCCTGCAGCCACAACAAATTATATGGTGATTGGAATGGATGGTAATGGTTGTTTTAAAGACACAGGATATGTGCCGATCAAAGTATTTCCCCTGCCTTCCGTTCATGCCGGTGATGATAAAAGTATTAGTGTTGGACAAAGCATTGATCTTTTTCCAACCATTTCCCCGGATGTTACTGGCGTAAACTGGTCTCCTACATCAGGTATTTTCAGAAACGCATACCCGGGAATAACAGTGAAACCAAGTGTTTCTACTGAATACACTGTTGAAGTCTCCAACGCCGGTGGTTGTATAGCACGTGACAAGGTTAGTATTTATGTAACCTGCAACAATTCAAACATTTTTGTACCCAATACATTTTCGCCAAATGGTGACGGTACCAATGATATATTTTATCCACGTGGCAGCGGCATTTTTAAAATAAAATTATTCAGGATCTTCAACCGGTGGGGAGAAGTGATTTTTGAAAAAGCCAACATAAACGCGAATGAGGCAAGCCAGGGATGGGATGGAACTTTTAAAGGACAAAAATTACCACCAGATGTTTTTGTTTACACCATGGATGTAGTATGTGAAAATAATACCCTGTTAATATTTAAAGGAAATGTGGCGCTTATCCAGTAACGAAGCTTGGTTTTTTTGATAGCAACATGGCTGAGTTTCAGCCTGTTGCTTTATTTAAAATGTGCATAAAAAAGGGTAACAAATTGAAATAAAAAGCAATACCGGTCGTTTTATTTTTATACGGGCAATTGTGCCCCAATATCCAAATTCCGAATATGAAAAACATATTACTCAAATGTCTTTCCCTTATATTTTTATGTTTGTCATTCATAAATGATGGTCGGGCCCAGGATATTCATTTCTCACAATTTTTTGAAACCCCTTTGTTACGTAATCCCGCGCTGGCAGGAATTTTTAACGGCGATATTCGCATACAAGGTGTAATGCGCACGCAATGGAACAGCGTTACCGTTCCTTATCAAACCGGATCATTTAATGCAGAATATAAATTAGGCATAGGTAAGGCAGATGATTATTTAACCTTAGCCGGTGAAATATTATACGATAAAGCGGGAACTGTTGCATTAACGGCAACACATATTTTACCCGCCATCAATTACCATAAATCATTGAGTGCAGAACGCAACATGTACCTCTCGCTTGGATTCATGGGCGGCGTTGTTCAAAGAAAACTGGATCGCTCAAAGATCACCACCAACAATCAATACAATGGCACGGGCTATGATCCAACATTATCTAATGGTGAAACCTTTCCAAATGCCGGTTATTCTTACATGGATGGCAGCGCGGGGTTAAGCTTTAATTCACAGGTTGGTCAAAATGCGGATAACAATCTTTTTCTTGGTGTAGCATATCATCACTTTAATAAATCAGCAAAGGTTTCATTTTATGGAGATCCAAATCTTGAACTAACACCGAAATGGGTTTTTTCAGGAGGAGTTAGAATGGGGGTGAGTGAAAGTTCTTATATAACGTTCGATGCTGATTATTCAAAGCAGGGACCAAACACAGAAATAATAGGCGGTGCGTTGTATTCTTACAAGCTTGATGATCCGGCCGATCCCCATTATATTTTTCATGCGGGTGCATTTTTAAGATGGAAAGATGCAATGATCCCGGTTATTAAAATGGAATACAGGCCCATGACGATTTCATTTAGTTATGATGCAAATGTTTCAACTTTAAAAAGTGCAAGCCAGGGCAGGGGAGGTTTAGAATTATCAATTTCATATCAAAAATATTTAGATAGGGGTAACTCCAGCAAAGATGCGGTGCGTTGTCCAAGATTTTAAACAATCCGGATAAGAATTTGAATCTATAAAAATCTTGTATTTTGGATTGTTTGGATAAACCCCTGGGAGACCGGGGGTTTTTTTTTGATGCATACAGCAAGTTTCCTGACTTATCTTTAAAGAAAAAATTATGTCGATCGATGAGATCATAGTATCATTGGAAACCTTTGCCCCCGTTTACTTCCAGGAAGAATATGATAACGCGGGATTGTTAACCGGCGATGCAAAAAATAAATGTACGGGTGCGTTAATTTCGCTTGATGTAACAGAAGAAGTTATACAGGAAGCGATAAAGAAAAAATGCAATCTTGTTATTGCACATCACCCTTTAATTTTTAAAGGACTTAAAAAGATTACGGGAAATAATTATGTTGAGCGCACTGTAATAAAAGCAATAAAAAATGACATTGCCATTTATGCCATTCATACAAATCTTGATAATGTAAAAAATGGGGTAAATAAAAAAATAGCGGATCGTTTAGCATTAAAGAATATTTCCATTTTGCAGCCCAAAGAAAACATTCTTGAAAAACTAATAACCTTTGCTCCTCCGGATAAAGCCGATGATGTGCGTTCAGCATTATTTGCTGCTGGTGGCGGTGCCCTGGGTAAATATTCGGAATGTAGTTTTAGCTCAATGGGTACAGGAACTTTCAAGCCCGGGGAAGGGGCAGACCCTTATGTTGGAAAAATCGGGAAACGACACGAAGAAAAAGAAATAAAAATAGAAGTGATCTTCCCCGCTTACCTGCAGGATAAAATGGTGCAGGCCATGATAACAGCGCATCCGTATGAGGAAATTGCGTATGACATTATTTCCTTAAATAATTATTTTACTGAAATAGGAAGTGGGATGATAGGAGAACTGGAAGAACCGATTGAAGAAAATGCATTTTTGCAAAATATGAAAGAGCAGTTCAACCTTAAAATGATAAGGCATACTGATCTGTCAGGAAGAAAAATAAAGAAAGTTGCGGTTTGTGGTGGAGCAGGCAGCTTTTTGATCCATGCGGCGCTTCAGAATAAAGCAGATGCGTTTATTACCGCAGATATTAAATACCATGATTTTTTTGACGTTGAAAACCGCATGCTTTTGGCAGATATTGGCCATTTTGAAAGCGAGCAATTTACTATTGACCTTTTATATGAAATATTACAGCAGAAATTTCCTAACTTTGCGGTCCGAAAAACGGAAGTAAGAACAAATCCTGTCAATTATTATTTATAATGACTGGTTCTCTTCTTAACATCAAACCTCCAACAACAAACTTAAAAATATGGCTACAGTAAAAGATTTCTCAGTTGAAGAAAAATTATCATCCGTTGTAAAATTACAAAAGGTTGATAGTAAGCTGGATAATCTGCAGGTTTTAAAAGGCGAATTACCAATTGAAGTCAGTGATCTTGAAGATGAGATTGAAGGATTGCACGCACGGCACAACAGGGTTGAGGAAGAGATAAATGGTATGCAGCAGTTTATTGAACAAAAGAAAGCCACTATTAAAGAATCCGGCGACCTGGTAAAAAAATACGAAAAGCAGAGCGATAACGTAAAGAATAACCGCGAATTTGAAGCCATCAATAAAGAGATGGAAATGCAAACACTCGAAGTAAAGCTTTCCGAAAAGCACATTAAAGATGCCACGGAAGAAATTGCTGAAAAAGCCAAACAGCTTGACACGGCTAAAAAAGCAGTTTCAACAAAAGAATTAAATTTAAAGGGCAAGAAAGATGAGCTTGAAAAGATCATAGCAGAAACCGATAAAGAAGAAAAACATTACAACAAGCTTGCAGCAGATGCAAGGAAACATGTGGATGAAAGATTATTGAACAGTTACGACAGGATAAGAAAAAATTACCGTAACGGCCTTGCAGTTGTACCGGTTGAAAGGGATGCCTGTGGCGGATGTTTCAATGCTATTCCCCCACAAAAGCAAAGTGAGATCAAACAGCGCAAAAAAATAATTGTATGCGAAAACTGCGGAAGGATATTAGTTGATGACGAATTGAACAATGCAGTTGAGGTAAAATAAAAATGGTAAATCAATAGTCAATTATAATTTATTTTATAAATAATTACAAATCGCCTGGCTTTCCGCCAGGCGATTTCTTTTGTAACCAATCTCAATTATTTACCGCAGAGAACGCAAGAGCAAGTAAAGTTTCGCAGAGCAGCCACTCACCCTTCGCCATACACCGCTCGTCCGTCTTTGCGAGGAGGCAATAAAAGCCTTGCAAAATTAAAAGCACATTCTGCCAACGAAGCAACCTTATATTAAAGCATCCGCATAGAAAACATATATCTGAAAAATGTATGAGAAGAAATTTAAGATTTATTTTTTGATGTGAGATTGCTTCGTCGTGCCTCCTCAGCAATGACGAAACTTCTTTCCGATCTTGTGATTACTCGCAACTCGCAACTCGCTATTCGCCATTTGCTACCGCTACTCGCCATTTACTACTTGCCAATTGCCAATTGCCCATTGCACATTACCTTTCACACTTGCCACTCGCTACTCGCTACTTGCTACCCTCCACTCGCTATTTCTTCCTAAATTGCCGCCTAAATGCTGCAGCAACTTTCCATAGAGAATTATGCAATTATTGATAAGATCAGAATTGATTTTGAAGAAGGGATGAATATTATCACCGGTGAAACGGGGGCGGGGAAAAGTATCCTGACAGGCGCTCTAAGCCTCATTCTCGGCGAGAGGGCGGATGGTTCTGTATTACAACATAAAGATAAAAAATGCATTGTTGAAGGAACCTTTAAGACAAACCGTTCTTCCATAAAAAAATTCCTGGCAGAAAATGAGATGGATGCAGAAAATGAAAAGGATGATGAAATTGTTATACGCCGCGAAATAGCACCCAATGGAAAATCCAGGGCATTCATTAATGATACACCTGTAAATCTTATGCAGTTAAAAACGCTGGCTTCATTGCTGGTAGATCTGCATCAGCAATTTGATACCCAGGAACTGGGCGATAATAATTTTCAAAGAGAAGTGATAGATGCGCTGGCAAATAATTCAGCCGAACTTAAAGCATACGAAGATGCTTATAAAAAATATTTTGCAGCAAACAGGCAGTTGTCAGAATGGCAACAGCAGCAGGCCTCTGCAACGAAAGAGTTTGACTACAACAAATTTTTGTTTGATGAACTGGAAGAGGCAGGTTTCAGGGAAAATGAATTGGAAGACCTGAATGCTGAATTAAAAATGGTTTCAAATGCTGAAAATATTAAATCCATTTTAAATAATATTTATACAGCGTTGCAGCAAAGTGATCATCCGCTTATTCAGCAGGTTAAATCATTAAGCAACCAGCTGCAAACACTTCCTGATTTTAACAGTAAAATTGCTTCTCTTGTTGAAAGGATAAAGGCCACTCAAATTGAGCTGCAGGATATTGCCGATGAAGTTGACAGGCTTAATGATTCGGTAAATTATGATCCGCAAAAAGTGCAGAATATTAATGATAAACTTGCTGTTGGCTACAGGCTTTTAAAAAAACATGGGGTGCAAACCACAGCGCAATTGTTAGCAATAAAAAATGACCTGCAACAAAAACTGGAGGCGGTAATCAACCTTGAACAGGCAATCGGTGATAAAGAAAAAGCGACGAAAGAATTTTACAGTCAGGCAGAAAAAATTGCTGTTATAATAACTGGAAAACGAAAACAGGAAATAGTGCCTTTTGAAGAAAAAGTTAACGAGCTCCTGCGGCAGGTGGGTATGCCTAATGCAAAGATAAAAGTGCAGCTACAGCAATTGACTTCGTTACAACAATCAGGACAGGATACTGTATCATTTTTATTCAATGCTAATTTGCCAGCGGGGAAAATAACTAAGATGGAAATGTTTGAGCCGCTAAATAAAGTTGCCAGTGGGGGAGAGTTGAGCAGGCTGATGTTAAATATCAAATCACTTGTGGCAAAAAGCGTACAGTTACCTACCCTGATATTTGACGAAATTGATACCGGTATAAGTGGGGAAGCCGCAAAGCAGGTGGGTATAATAATGAAAAAACTTTCCATAAACCACCAGGTTATAGCCATAACACATCAACCCCAAATTGCTGCTAAAGCCATAGCACATTTTTTTGTGTACAAAGAAATTAAAGAAGACAGGATCGTTACTTCGGTGAAAAAATTAAACAGGGATGAAAGAATAACTACCATTGCAACCATGTTAAGCGGGGAAAGACCTACCGCGGCTGCGTTTGCAAATGCCCGCGAAATGATCGGCAATTAATTTCAATGGTGATAATCAAATGTTTTCTAAATCAACGCGATGTTTCTAAAACGAATTTTATTGTTGATCATTATAATTGCCGCGATGTTCGCGGGCTATTATCTGAATGAGTTCTGGAAAAAAATAATAGAACCGCGAAAATCCTTTGCACGCTTCATCGTATTTATCATTGCCAATCTTACTACTGTTTTTATTTTGGTTTTTCTTTTATCATTATTGCTGAGCAGGTACAGAGTATTTTTCTTTAAACAGTGACCTCGTCCTTTGCCCCTTTCCGAAAGAGCGGGGAGAGAATTGAAACTTTTTTCTTTAAACTTAAGAGTATTATTTTTACATCGTACCTGCAACAACGTAAATCGTATAGTATATGTCTTACAACTTATTAAAAGGAAAAAAAGGGATCATCTTCGGCGCCCTTGATGAAAAATCGATCGCCTGGAAAACAGCGCTCGCTTGTCATGATGAAGGAGCATCCCTTTTATTAACCAATGCCCCCGTAGCAATGCGCATGGGAGAGATAAATAAATTATCCGAAAAAATAAATGCACCGGTCATTCCTTGTGATGTGAGCAGTAATGAGGATATGCTCAACCTGCTAACAAAAGCAAAAGAACATTTTGGTGGTGGCGTAGATTTTATTTTACATTCCATCGGCATGAGTTTAAATGTGCGGAAAGGAAAACATTACACCGAAATAGATTATGGATTTAACCAGAAATCACTTGATATCTCTGCAACGAGTTTGCATCGATTGCTGGCCACAGCAATGAAGCTTGATGCGATAAATGAATGGGGCAGTGTTGTAGCGCTCACATACATCGCATCTCAAAGGGTATTTCCCGATTATAATGAAATGGCTGATGCCAAGGCATTGCTGGAAAGCATCACCCGTAGTTTTGGATATCACTATGCAGTTAAAAAACATGTACGGGTAAATACCGTTTCACAATCACCCACCCGTACCACTGCGGGAAGTGGCGTAAAGGGGTTTGATGGGTTTATAAATTATGCAGAAAAAATGAGTCCGCTCGGCAATGCCTCTGCAGAAGATTGCGCTAATTATTGCGTGGCCTTATTCAGTGATCTAACCAGGATGGTGACCATGCAGAATCTGTTCCATGACGGTGGATTTTCTTTTACTGGCGTAACCGAAAAGGTAATAGAACAGATGGAGAAATAATTATTAATTAATGATTATTAATTTATTAATTACTAATTATTATGTCCCGTTTTTTTATCGAAGTTGCCTACCAGGGAACACATTACTCCGGTTTTCAAATTCAACAAAACGCAAACTCCATTCAGCAGGAAGTTGAAAAGGCATTGAAAATTTTTTTCAGAAAAAAAATTGTTCTTACCGGTGCCTCCCGCACAGATGCAGGGGTTCATGCCTTGCAGAATTATTTCCACTTCGATTTTGAAAATCTGTACACAGAATTAGAGACTTCGAAAGTCCTCTCCACGGCAGAGCACGGCAGTGCCGGAACGGATGGGGATTTAAGTGAGGTCGCTATAGCTTCTGTCTACAACCTCAACGCCATCCTGCCACCCGACATTGTCATCAAAAAAATATCTCCTGTAAAAGAAACAGCCCATTGCAGATTTGATGCGATAGAGAGGGAGTATAAATATTTCATTTATCAAAAGAAAGATCCGTTTTTAAGAGACCGCGGGTTTTATTATCCCTACAAATTTGATCTTGAAAAATTGCAGGAGGCCGCGGGTATTGTTTTAATGAACAAAGATTTTTCTGCCTTCTCAAAAAGGAATACACAGGTTAAGAATTTTATTTGCTCGATTTTTAAAAGCGAGTGGAAAATTGAAAATGAAATTTTGATTTATCATGTTGTTGCCAACCGGTTTTTAAGAGGAATGGTACGGGGGCTGGTGGGCACTATGCTGCGGGTAGGTACCTCAAAAATATCACTTCAACAATTTGCAAAGATCATTGAAAAAAAAGATGCAGCATCTGCAGATTTTTCTGTACCGGCGCACGCTCTTTTTTTAACTAGGATCAACTATCCTGCTGAAATAATTACATAAACATCTGTCTGCATTTTTATCAATTCAATGTTCAAAACTCGTTAACAAATTTCTTTCAAAAACATTTGAATAGTAACCCTTAGCAACGTATCTTTGCCGTCCGCTTTTAAAAAAGCAAAACAGTTCATCATTTTTATTGAAATATTCTACTTAAAATTTTCAAAATAAAATAGAAAAATTTGGTAGCGTAGATAAAGGCTCTTACTTTTGCACTCCCAAATTAAATCCTGTGTTTATCAAAGGAATAAATGGGTGGTCAAAAAAAGGCCAAAAGATCTTTGAAAGATTGGAAGCAACAGCATAGAATTTTTAATTCTAACACAAGGTAATGTTAAGCGTAATTTTTTTAGAATTTGACGTTAATTTTCGAGAGAGAATTTACAAGTCAGATCAAATCTCATTTACAATGGAGAGTTTGATCCTGGCTCAGGATGAACGCTAGCGGCAGGCTTAATACATGCAAGTCGTGGGGC
>JACDBU010000095.1 GCA_013694745.1 Chitinophagaceae bacterium | reverse complement strand
GGATATTTCTGTGTCACAGGAAACATGGGAAAATTCCAGGTACGTCCTCAACAAAGCCGATGGAAAACTTGAACAGGAAACACTGGGAACATTTACACAATTTCCTTTAAGGCTGGCCTGGGCAATCACCATCCACAAAAGCCAGGGGCTTACATTTGAAAAAGTTATGATAGATGCAGGACAGGCATTTAGCAGCGGACAGGTATATGTTGCATTGAGCCGTTGTACCTCGCTGGACGGCATCGCCCTTTTATCGAAAATACCGGCTTCTTCAATTTATAGTAACGACCATGTTATCAAAGGCCACCAGGTACTAACACATAAAGGATCACTTGCAGAAAGATTTGCCGGCGCGCGGGAAATATTTACCCAGCAATTGCTGGAAGAAATATTTTCTTTCAGCGAAATAACCAGGCGGATCGATCTGTTGCAATTACAGATAAATGAAAACCGTGATAAACTAAATAAAGAAAGTATTGAGTGGATAGAAAAACTTAAGAATGATTTTTCTGTTACCAGTTCCATCGGTTTAAAATTTATCAGGAAGATATTTGAATTGATGAAAGATGAACCTGTTATTGAAAAAAATATTGCTTTACAAAAAAGGATAAATGATGCTGCAATACATTTTGAGACTTCATTTTTAGGATATCAAAAATCCATTCAAAATCATCCCCTGGTTACTGAGCACAAAGAAGTAGCTGTAAAGATCAATGAAAATTTAGGACAATTGTTATTGAGCGTTTTCACAACAAATTATTTTTTGCAGTATTGTAAACAGCCTTTTTCGATACCTACTTTTTTGGCTCATAAACTAAAATTTAAACAGCCGGGATTTGCCATAACGTGTTATGCAAGCAGTAAAAACCAATCATCATCTCACATACAAAATAATGAGCTTTATGATACGCTGAAACGGTGGCGCGACATGGTTTGCGAAACAGGCATGCCGATATATATGGTTGCCAACCAGGCCACTTTAAAAGAAATTTCTACCTATTTGCCATTCACAAAAAAAGATCTGTTACTAATAAGTGGATTTGGAAAAGCAAAGGTTGATAAATATGGGGATGATATTTTAGAAGCCGTTGCAGGTTATTGTGAGCGGTACAGCATTGAAACTAATATGGTTGCAAAAGCAGTAAATCCAAAACGGGAAAGGATAGGTAATAAAGAAATTAAGACCGATACCAAAGTAGCTTCATTTAATTTATTCAAAGAAGGAAAAACGATCGCTGAAATTGCCACGGAAAGAAATTTTACAACCAGTACCATCGAAGGCCACCTCGCGTGGTTTGTAGGCAGTGGTGAAATTGATATAAACGAAATAGTGCCATTGCCAAAGCAACAACTCATCAGAAATGCAATAAAAATTCATGGTGCTTTAAGTCATAAAACATTGATGGATAATTTACCTGCGAACATAAGTTATGGAGATATCAGGCTGGTAAGTGCAGCAATAAAAAAAATATAGATCCATTAAACTTTAAAACAGTTCAATATTGAAGGCCTTGATTATTTGTTCATAAAACATTCCGCGGGCATTTTGTATTATTTTTTATCTTTTCATTTCCGGAATTTTTTTCCCCAAATAAACTTGTTAAACCAGAAAGTCCTGAGAATATAGATTTACCGGATTCACATGAAACGAGGTTGAAACTAAATTTCAGCATTGTAGAATAATACCAGTCATTTTGTTTAGGATTGCCTCTCTGGCTTCCGTTAGCAGGGTAAGGTGCTCCACCAGGAAGCTCATTACCCCTATACGCAAGTTCAACTGCTTTCGGCCCTTTTTCTGAAAACAATATATTCTGATCTGCATAATTCGTACTCACATCATCAATATAATCAGTGAATAATTTGCGTTGCGAAAATTCCAATGAAACGCTGGAATTACAATTTATTTTATAAGTTATTCCACCCCCAAATGGGATAGCAGCTTGGGTAAGACCATACTTTTTTTTGCCCGGGAATTCTGAAAGTCCTTCACCTTCTGTACTTAAAGGTTGCAAAAATATTTTTGAGCCTGCATTATCAAAAGTATAAGGATTGAAATGGTAGACGGCCAACCCAAAAAAAAGGTACGGTGAAAATTTATATTTTTGCAGGTTTAAGAGATTATATTCAACAGCGAGTTGTATCTCGGAAATATTTGAATGGAAATTTAAATTCCTGGGCTGTAAGTAATCGCGGTTAAACTTATCATTTGCGTACAACCTGCCGGTAGAAAAGCCAGTCCTCAAAACAATATTTCCTGGTATTTCGTATTTCAAAAAAATACCGGCAGCCGGTTGTGCCAGGTTAAATGTAAAAAGTTTGGGCTGAAGGTCTCCCTGGTAATTAATTATACCGCCCGCCAACTCCAGCTTGAATTTCTGACTAAAACTTTGCGTTACAACGAATACCATGAAAAGCAGTAAAATATGCTTCTGAAGAGCTATATTATAGATGAAAGATGGTTGCTTATTCAAAAAGATATAAATAATGTAGCAACATAATAAAAATATGCCTGAATAGATATTTTTGCATAAACTTCCTTACCTTTGCCCTCCCAAAAAAGTTCTTATTGAATACCGGGAAACCGGAATAGATTGGGAGTCCTGAGCTTGTCGATGGACGTTAACACCAAAAAATTAAAATATGGCAAAAGAAGTAACAGGCTTTGTCAAACTCCAATGTAAAGGAGGACAAGCCAATCCTGCACCTCCAATCGGTCCCGCACTAGGTTCCAAAGGAATCAATATTATGGAGTTTTGCAAACAATTTAATGCAAGAACACAGGACAAACAGGGAAAAGTTCTTCCCGTTCTCATCACCGTTTATGGCGATAAATCTTTTGATTTTGTAATTAAAACTCCACCCGCTGCAGTACAATTAAAAGATGCTGCTAAAATTCAAAGCGGCAGCAAAGAACCAAACCGTAGTAAAGTTGGTAAAGTTACCTGGGAGCAGATCGAAGAGATAGCCAAAGATAAAATGGTTGATCTTAATGCTTTTAGTCTTAACAGCGCTATGAGTATGGTTGCCGGTACCGCCCGTAGTATGGGTTTAACGGTTGATGGAAAAGCTCCGTGGGAAAATTAATTTGTACACTATTGCAATGCAGGTAAAATTTTTACAATGATTACAAAAAAAAGAAAAGTTGCTGATACTAAGATAGAGAAAGATAAGACCTATTCTCTCAAAGAGGCTTCAACACTGGTTAAAGAGGTTAATACTACAAAATTTGATAGTTCTGTAGATCTTCATATACGTTTGGGAGTTGATCCTAAAAAAGCCGACCAGGCTGTAAGAGGAACTGTATCTCTTCCACATGGTACAGGTAAAACAAAAAAAGTATTGGTGCTCTGCACGCCCGATAAAGAAGAAGCTGCAAAAGCCGCCGGTGCTGATTTTGTTGGGTTGGATGAATACATTACTAAAATTGAAGGTGGGTGGACTGATGTGGATGTAATTATTGCAACTCCATCTGTGATGCCAAAGATTGGCCGTTTGGGTAAAGTGTTAGGTCCGAGAAACCTGATGCCAAATCCTAAAACAGGTACAGTTACCAATGATGTAGCTGCTGCTGTAAATGATGTAAAAGGCGGTAAGATCTCCTTTAAAGTTGATAAGGTTGGTATCATCCATGCATCGATTGGCCGGGTTAGTTTTGGCCCTGAAAAAATTGAAGCAAATAGCCAGGAACTTATCAATGCAATTATGAAATTAAAGCCATCCAGTTCAAAAGGCACTTACTTAAAAGGTTTGAGCATGGCCAGTACAATGAGCCCCGGGATTGCTATTGACACAAAAACTGTACAGAGTTAATTATATGCCCTTGGTTTTTCCCGATAGTTTCGGTGCATGAACCATCAAAAAACAGATCATGACTAAAGAACAAAAACAAGAGGTTATTGAAACGCTGAAAGGAAAGTTTTCTCAATACTCTAATTTTTATATTACGGATACTGAAAATTTATCAGTAGCACAAATCTCTAATTTACGCCGTCATTGTTTCAACAAACAGGTGGAGATGAAAGTGGCAAAAAATACCCTTATTAAAAAGGCATTGGAAAGTATTGACAGCGAAAAATATTCAGGTGTTTATGATTCATTGCATAAAGTAACAGCCTTGATGTTCAGTGACAGTCCGAAAGAACCGGCCATGATCATTTCCAGTTTTCGCAAAGAGATCAATGGCGAAAAACCTCTTTTAAAAGCTGCATTTCTTAATGGAGATGTATTTATAGGTAACGATCAATTGATCGCATTAACTAAGATCAAAACTAAAAATGAACTGATAGGTGAAGTGATCAGTTTGTTACAATCACCAATTCAGCGTGTGCTTGGTGCTTTACAAAACAGGCCGGAAGCTGCAGCAGAAACAAAAGTGGAAGCTGCTGATAATGCAACTCCAACTGCAACTACATCTGAAGCTACAACTACATCTGAAGCTGCATCTAAATCAGAACCTGTTGATAAAGCTGAAGCAAGTTCACCTGAAACAACTAACCCGGAACCAACTGCTGAAGCAGCTCCGGAAACAAAACCAGAAGCATAATAATTATTTTAATAAACCATCCGGCGGAGTATAAACGAAGAAGTCGGAAAAAAACAAAAATCATGGCAGACGTTAAAGCATTAGCAGAAAATTTAGTAGGCTTAACTGTGAAAGAAGTACAGGAATTAGCCGAATTTCTTAAGACAGAATATGGTATTGAACCAGCAGCAGTTTCAGTAGCCGCAGGTCCTAGTGACGGAGGCGGCGCAGCAGCTGTTGAGGAAAAAACCTCTTTCAATGTTATCTTAAAAGCACCGGGTGCAAACAAATTAGGTATTGTTAAGATCGTTAAGGAATTAACAGGACTTGGTTTAAAAGAAGCAAAGGATCTTGTTGATGGCGCACCAAAAGCGATTAAAGAAGGTGTTGATAAAGCAACTTCTGAAGAGATCAAGAATAAATTAACAGAAGCCGGTGCTGATGTTGAGATACAGTAAGTGTTTTTAAATATTGTTTAAGGCCTGGAACTTCAAGGCCTTAATTTTCAAATTTGTATCGCAAAAAAGGGTATACATAAATAATTTATAAATTCCAAGCCTAAAGGCAGGAACTTTATATATTTCATTTATTTTCCTTACTTTTGCACTCCTTTAATTTCGGGTTCGTGGCATTTTTGCCTCTTCAATCCCCGGTTATTGGTGCTTCTACACTTTTAAACGTCTTAATTACAATATGGCTTCAACTAAAGTAGCTCCTGCCCAAAGAATCAACTTCGGAAAAATTGAACATTTGGCAGAGACGCCCGAT
>JACDBU010000062.1 GCA_013694745.1 Chitinophagaceae bacterium | reverse complement strand
TTACAAGGAGATAGCCTGGTTGCTGGAACTTTAGTCGCCAATGACATTACTGATGTAAAAAATATGAAGATGATTGGGAAAATTGTTTTGCAAAAAATAAGCCCTACAACAAATGATAACTGGTTCGGAAATAATAAAGTGACCAATGACAGCCTGAATATAATATGGGCGGGTGGTATTTTAAATATGGAGAATAATGCAGTTGACAGCGTCTTAACTTCTTTAAAAATAACAGCTAATGGTGGTACTGTAAATCTTGGAACCGTTGCGGCATTAAGCACAGGTAACCTTTCAGTAAATACAGCAGGAGCCGCAAACATTACTGTCGGAGTTGGTGCCAATACTTTCGTGTCAGGTAATCTTGATATAAATAATTCCGGCACCGGTGCTATTACACAAAACACAGCAAGGCAGCTTATATTTAATGGTATAGATACAGCTACCTATTCAAGTACAGGGTTAGCGCCCGTTATTCATAATATAACTTTGAATAAAGTTGGTGGCGTGAAATTGAATTCACCATTAGCATTGCAGAATACGCTAACGTTTACACGAGGAATAATTAAGAGTGATATTACGAACTTATTAAAATTACCAGCAGGTGCAACAGTTAGCGGAGCATGGGATAGCAGCTATGTTGATGGAGCAGTTTCTAAAGCAGGAAACACAGCATTTGTTTTCCCTGTAGGCCAAATAAACAAATATGCGCCAATAAGTATAACAGCGCCATCCTTAGCGTCAGATGTTTTCCGTGCTTTATACACGCATACAAACCCCAATGCAAGTGGCTACAATACTGCGGTACACGATCCAACACTGTACTATGTAAGCCCGGTTGAGTATTGGCTCTTAGATAGAATCAATGGTGCTTCCAATGTAAAGGTTACTTTAAGCTTTGATAGTGTGAGGAGTGGAGGTATTGGCAGTGTTGCTGACCTGAGAGTAGCACATTGGACTGGTACGAATTGGATGGATGAAGGTAATGGCGGTACTACAGGAAATAATTTGATGGGGACAGTACAATCACAAAACTTAGTTACAAGCTTTAGTCCATTTACTTTAGCAACATCTACGAACCAGAATGTATTACCTGTTACCTTAATAGATTTCACTGCTTCAAAAATTGGAAGTAGTGTAGTATTAAACTGGAAAACAACAAATGAATTAAACCTGAAGAGCTATGAAATTGAGCGTAGTAAAGATGGAATTTTATTTGTTCCTATTGGGTCTGTAAAGGCAGCAAACCTTGGGGCTTACCATTTCGATGATGCCTCTCCGTTAGGTGGTAAAAACTACTATCGTCTCATATTAAGAGACAAGGATAACTATGCAAAAAACAGCCCTGTTCGCCGGGTAGATTTTGGAAAAATTGTTCCTGTAACTATTTATCCAAATCCGGTACACGAGTATGTTTCCATAAGAACTGAAATTGAAACCAATACAGTGTTGATAGTAACGATAACTGATCAGGCGGGAAGGACTATAGGATCCAGCAGTTTTGCAGCTGTGGCTGGCTCTGTGAAAACAATTTCAACAAAACAATTACCAGCAGGAATTTATAATGTTCAAATAAGAGATGTGGACGGTATAATATATTTCACCAGGCAAATTGTGAAGCAATAAAATAACGGCGCCAGGCAACTGTGTTTATTTCATGCATGTGTTTTTTCATGGTTAAAAAAAATTCCCTAATATCTGGGGAGTTTTTTTTGTTTTAATTACGGGGTATTCATGAAAATGTTGCGAATAAATAAAGGCTAGCCGACACCGTTAGCCAATTATTTAAAAGAGTAACTTATAATTTTGATCCGAACTAAGGAAAGTAAGTAAGCAAAGATTGTCAGGTTGCTACTTTAGTTATTTTAAGCACATTGGTGGGTAAATGTAGATCGATAGGAGTGCTGCCGGTATTTACAACTACATCGCCATTTGTTAGAAAACCACGCTCTTTTAAAATACCAATTTCATCAGAGAAGATACCATCAAGGCTTTCTTCTTCTTCATAAAATAATGCACGCACACCCCAGCTCAGGCTTAGTTGATTGATGAGGCTTTTTTCTTTACTAAAAATATATAAAAGTGATTTCGGCCGGTAACTGCTTAGCATAAATGCGGTATACCCGCTTTGGGTCATTCCAATCAACGCGTTAGCTTTTACATCGGCGGCAAGCTTGCACGCACTATAGCATATTGCATCGCTAAGGAAGGAAGGAGAATGTGGTTGCGGGGCGAGAATATCATCCCTGTTATAATCATAAGCGGCCCTTTCTATTTCCAGGATTATTTTTGACATTGTTTCTATTACAAGTGCAGGATGCTGGCCTGTGGCTGTTTCACCACTAAGCATCAATGCATCAGCGCCTTCCAGAAC
>JACDBU010000116.1 GCA_013694745.1 Chitinophagaceae bacterium | reverse complement strand
GTCATGACCAATTTGTAATGATTTAAAATTATCCTGTATAGTTTTATATGAATAGCCGGCGGATTTAGCATACGAATTTACTATCATTACCAGTTTGTAATTATTAGAAACTATCGTATAATTTCTTTATGAATAGCCGGTGGCTTTAGCCTACGGTAATTACCCCAGCCTAAAGTCAGGGTCTATGCATGAAATTTCTTATTTGATGATTACATTAACCATGTAAATTTATTATGAATAGCCGGTGGCTTTTGCTCCGGCAAATCTCCAAACGACCAGTGTTATTGTATATCCTGAGTTGTAATATTAATATCAATAGACTTCACAGCAGTAATCATTTAACGCTTGTTTTTAAATTAAATAACGTTTACCTTTGCACCTGCTAAAGAAAATTGATTTTTAACCATACGTATGCAATCATTAAAATAGTAACTGCTACTATTTTAATGAATTTTTTATTAACTGGTATATAATAAAGAAATGTTGCCTGCGTTATAAACCCAAAGTCACGCATGATAAGATCATTGGCGTTAACTGCATTGCTACTACTAACTGGTATCACAAATTTTTTAAGCGCACAAACAAGTGTAAAATCTTTCAAGACCCCGCTCAATTTTGAAAAGCTGTCTGCAATAACTTTTATTGATAATATTTCATTTGTACCTGCCGGTAGTTTTTCATTTTCAGAAAAAGCCAGCCCGGTTGATACAAAAAAAACACGGACTGCCAGCGCTTCTGTTCCCGAAGAAGCAATTGAGAAAATTTCAACACTTCATTTTAAATATGCCATGTTGATGGATGTAGCGGTAGAATCGCTAAAATCCATTACACTCTATAGCTTTATCGAAGAGTGGTATGGCACCCGTTACCGCATGGGCGGTACAACAAAAAAAGGTATTGATTGCAGCGCCTTCACAGGTTCCTTATTATTAGCAGTGTATACTTTGGCGGTTCCACGCACTGCCAGGGAACAGTACCATGCTTGTGAACATATACAAAGGGAAAATTTACTGGAAGGAGATCTTGTTTTTTTTAATACCAGGGGTGGTGTATCCCATGTAGGTGTATACCTTGCTAACAAATGTTTTGTGCATTCCTGTTCCAGCCAGGGTGTGATGATAAGCAACCTTGATGATGAATATTATGCAAAAAGATTCATCGGTGGCGGCCGGATAAATTAATTATTTTCCACGCGTTCTTTTCCTGATCATTTTCCAAACAGGTATTACATCCGGTGTAAGATCGAAATAAATAATACTACCTCCATATAATGTAATAAATACAAGGCTTCTAATGGTCATTCCTAAAAATCCATGCATCTGGCCAAATGTATAATAGCACAAAACATAACACACTACGGCCAAAATTATCGCATAAATAGTTTTATTACTGAAGGGATGCATATTGAATTTTCTTTTCAAAAAAATTATTCTGATAACATTGTAAACAGTAAAAGAAAAAAGGTTTGAATAGCCAGAACCAATAATACCAAATTTTTTGACCAGGAAATAATTTAGCGGAACCGCAAGTGATAACAATACCACACCGCTTAAAAATTCAAACCGCCAGTAGGTGGATGTACCAATGATCTGCGCGTTCACACCTGTACCCAGATCAACAATTCTTGCCAGTCCTAAAAAGAAAAAAATCCATTGTGATTGCAGGTATACCGGTTTTAAACCAAATGCTTTTATACCATCGGCATAGTTGAGCCATACCAGTAAAAAAATTCCAAGTGATGCGATCAAAAGATTTATCCCCGAGCGTTGGTAGATGAGTGTGATCTTGGCGTAATCTTTATCTTTCCAGGCTCTTGATAAAACCGGTATGGATGCAGCAACTGCACCTCTCTGCGGCGCTTGTATAAGTCCAGCAACCACACTGCCGGCGAGAAAAATGGCCGTTGCATTTATGCCTACAACACTCATTATAACAATGGTGTCAATAAACTGGGCGATCATAAAAACGATACCCCCAAAATATACCAGGGTGGCAAGCGCAATAATTTTTTTATAGAATTTTTTGGTGACCCTGCTAATGGTAAAAGTGAGATAGAATTGTTTTTTGTAAATGAGGTACCCAAACAAGGTAGCCGCAACTATACCATAAGTGAATGAATAAAATTTAATGAACCCGTCAAAACTGTTTATGATCTTATAGCTAAAAAGAAAAATAAGAATGGTTGTTAACAACCTGAAAAGTATCTCTTTCAAAAAGTTTGTGAAAACTGATTTGCGGATATTCCAGGCAAATACTTCCAGGATAGAATATACGAGAATTGAAAACCCAAATGGAAATATCCAGAAATAATATTTTATAAATTCCGGCGATCTTCCAAACTTGCGGATCACCAGATCTTTGAAAACATACCCCGCAAATAAAACAAATACAAAACCAATTATGCTGATAAGAAAAGCCCAGCTCAGCAGGTCGTTTTTCTTTTTATCAAGATTATCATTATAATAAGGATAAAACTTGTACACGGTAGCGATCATACCCATATTTGCAAAGGCAAATATGATGTACCCCACCTGGATGAACACCTGTGTTAGTGCATATTCCGAAGGTTTAAAGAGAGAATTGTACCGGAGAAAAAGAAAGGTATTTATAAAGCCAATCGCGATGCCGGTGTAAACGAAAATGGTTGATATGATACTTTGTTTTCGTATCTGCGACATATGGTTGTAAAGATGTTAATTCGTTTATCCGTTTAAACGTTTAAACGGATAAACGGATAAACGGATTAACGGATTAACGGGTATTTGTTATTGCAATTTTTTAGTGATTACATAAAAATTATTATCAACAGAAAAATTTGTTTCTCCTTCGGGATACACGTTAAGGGTTTTCCATTGTTCCGTTGGTTTTATCCATTGCTGTTTTTTGAAATTAATCTTCACCGGCATATTAAATCCTTTAACACAGTTTATCCAATGATAAGACAGGGTATATCCTTTAACTTTATATTCCAACGTTGGGATCATGGTAGTTCGTAAATACTGGTCAAAAACTTTTGTAAAATCAATCCCCGATTGCTTGCTGATATAATTTTCAATTTGTTTTGAAGTAACCGTTTGATGGTAAAAGGTTTTGTTCAATCCTCTTAAAATATTCCTGAACTTTTCATCATCGTTAATTATTTGCCTGATGTTATGCAGCATGTTACTGCCCTTGTAATACATGTCGGTACTGCGTTCGCTGGGATCATCGTTAACATTGTATGATCCTATTATGGGTGATTTATTATCTATATTTTTTCTTACGCCGGATACGTAAGCCAGGGCAGCTTCTTTACCATAATAAAATTCGGTGAACAGTACTTCCGAATATGCGGTAAAACCTTCATGCACCCACATATCAGCAATATCTTTCGTGGTGATATTATTGGCAAACCATTCGTGCCCGCTTTCATGAACAATAATGAAATCCCATTTTAAGCCCCAACCGCTGCCTGAAAGATCCTGGCCGGCATAACCCATCTTGTACCCATTGCCATAGGCAGTTGCACTTTGATGTTCCATGCCAAGATGCGGGGCATCCACCAATTTGTACCCATCTTCATAAAAGGGGTAGGGACCAAACCAGTGTTCAAAAGCTTTTATCATCCTGGGAGCATCAAGGAATTGTTTTTTCGCTTTTTCTAAATTGTAAGGAAGCACCCAGTAATTCATATCAAGATCTCCTTTTTCACCCTTATATACCTCGCTGAAATTAACGTATTTGCCAATGTATGGAATGATGCAGTAATTATTTATCGGGTTTACAACCGCCCAGTCGTACGTAGCTGTTCCATCACCATTATTTATTTTACCCCTGAAGCGGCCGTTGCCGACGCACATGAGTGTATCCGGGCACGTGATATGCATTTCTGCGCTATCGGGTTCATCGGCCTGGTGATCTTTACAGGGATACCAAACACTTGCACCCTGGCCCTGGCAGGCAACGCTTATCCAGGGGTTATTGTTTTTATCCCTTTTCCATATAAGTCCGCCAGGTAGCCATGGTGGCCGTTTTGCTATCAATGGCTTGCCGTGGTAATACACTATAAGGTAATTGGTGGAATTGATGATTTGATTGGCCGGGAGATCAACAAAATAGGCATTGCCATCTTTTTTTATTTCGGTTATACGCTGCTTTGGCATGGCGATTTTTTCGGGCTCGTATTTATCATAACGGAGAGGGATATACGCAATTAAAAATATGCTGTCGATCATTAAGGGCTGCTGCAGATCAATTTGCATTGTCCGGGCCTTTTGCAAGGCTTTATAATAGATAACATTATACCCATTGATGGTACTGTCGTTCAAATTAAATTTTACATGCAGGTCATATTTCAAAGCATCCCACCATGATCTCGCTGGTCCGTTAGTACCCCTCAAACTATCGGCATGGGTAAATTGTGCCCTGGATGTTTGTGCATAAAGCAGGAAACAACAAAGCAGTGTGAAAAGGAAAAATTTTCTCATGTAATGAATTGAAGAACTAAATTTAATTTAGATTTTACAAACATGTTGAAAAGAAATGATAATTCTGAGCCGTTTATAATAAAATTACTTTTTATCATAATCATTATCTGCCTGCCTTTTGCATGCAGCCGGCAGCGGCAAAATAAAAATGTATTTCATTATAATGAACAATCAGGCCTGGCAACGCTTGATCCCGCCTTTGCAAAAAGCCAGTCTGTTATGTGGGTTGCGCACCAGATCTACAATACCCTTGTTGAAACTGATGATCAACTAAACCTGGTTCCTTCACTGGCAAAAAGCTGGGATATTTCTGCTGATAATTTAGTTTTTACTTTTCATTTGCGCACAGATGTTTTATTCCAGGACAACGAAGTCTTCCCAAATGGAAAAGGAAGGAAGTTATACGCAAGCGATGTGGAGTACAGTTTTAAACGGATCATTGATAAAAAAACGGCAAGCAGTGGCGCCTGGATATTTAATAATAAAGTAGATTCGGTCAATGGATTCAAAGCCCTTGATGATTCTACTTTCCAGCTCACCTTACTTCGGCCATTTAATCCGATATTAGGCATATTGAGTATGCAATATTGCTCCGTTATCCCCCATGAAGTGGTAGAAAAATATGGTAACGATTTTCGCCGGCATCCCTGTGGTACAGGACCTTTTAGCTTTGTTGCCTGGGAAGAGGGACAGGCGCTTATCCTTACTAAAAATAAAAATTATTTTGAAAGAGATTCTGCCGGAAATGCATTGCCTTACCTGGATGGTATAAAGATTTCGCTGTATGACAGTAAGGCAACAGAATTTCTCGAATTCCGGCAGGGCCGGCTCGATTTTATAAATGATATTGATGCGTCATTTAAAGATGAGATACTTACAAAGAATGGCGCATTAAAAAAAGAATGGGAAGGCAGGATCATTTTACAAAAACACTCCTATCTCAACATTGAATACCTGGGTATTTTATGCGATTCAACAAATGAACTGGTTAAAAATTCCCCGCTCCGGTTAAAAAAGATACGCCAGGCAATTAATTATGGATTCAACCGGCAAAAGCTCATGCTTTATATACGCAATTCAATTGGCACGGCTGCTGAAAGTGGTTTTGTTCCCGCAGGCATGCCCTCGTTTGATTCAACTGCGGTTACCGGGTACCGTTATAACCCTGCAAAAGCGCTGCAGTTATTGAAAGAAGCAGGATATCCCAATGGCACAGGATTACCTGTTATCAAACTTTTAACCATTCCCGTATACGCTGATATCGGGAGTTATATAGCAAATGAACTGGGGCAAATAGGAATTAAAATAACAGTTGAGGCTGAGCAAAAAAGCCTTTTACTTGAGCAGACCGCCAAATCTGAAGCTCCTTTTTTCCGCGGCAGCTGGATCGCTGATTACCCAGATGCTGAAAATTATTTAAGTGTTTTCTACAGTAAAAACCCGGCGCCTCCAAATTATACGCGGTACCACAATCCTGCATTTGATAAATTATATGAAGCCGCACTACGCGAAAAAAAAGATAGTGAAAGAGCAAAATTTTACCAGCAGGCCGATCAGCTGGTGATGGATGATTGCCCGGTGGTACCACTATTTTATGATATGGTTATTCACCTTGTGCATTTGAATGTTAAAAACTTTTTCCCTAATAGCCTTAACCTGCTTGAGTTGCGGAGGGTACGCATTGAGTGATGGATAATGATGAATATTTTTAATACGTTAAACCAAAATTCTCTGGCATCCGGTTTGATATTATTTACGTAGTTTACAGTATATATAATTTAATTTTTTTTAATGCTAGCTATATTATTATTTTTCTTTTGCCATTGGTTTTTTTCATTGTTTTTTCACTCCTTTTTTTTGCACCGTTTTGCATCCCACCAAATGTATACCACCACAAAAGGATGGGAAAAAGTTTTTTATTTAACCACCTGGTTTGTACAGGGTTCATCTTTTTTGGTACCACGTGCGTATGCCGTTATGCACCGGATGCATCATACATACAGTGATACAGATAAAGATCCGCATTCACCGCATTTCTTTAAAGATATATGGCATATGATGCTGCACACGGTTATAATTTTCCGTGGCTTTTTAACAGGGAAAAATTTACCG
Source organism: Chitinophagaceae bacterium (assembly GCA_013694745.1). Lineage (GTDB taxonomy): Bacteria > Bacteroidota > Bacteroidia > Chitinophagales > Chitinophagaceae > Ginsengibacter. The sequence continues at coordinate 629 of JACDBU010000116.1, read as the reverse complement.
GATCCTCAATTCACAAAAGAATATATTCCTATGTGGGACAAGCTTGATAAGTTTGGTCATCATACTATCACCCGCTTATTTTTTGGCGCAGTATACACAACCTTTTATATAATTTTTGCACCTAATTACTGGTGGTTCTTATTATTGCCGGTGCATTTTATGATGGGGCCCATACAGGGTGCTATCGTAAACTGGTTTGGTCATAAACTGGGATACAGCAATTTTGATAACAATGATCATTCAAAAAATACTACCCCTTTCGGCGTAATTATGATGGGAGAGTTATTCCAAAATAATCACCATTTTAAAAAGATGGATCCCAACTTTGCAAAAAAATGGTACGAATTTGATCTTACATATTTTGTAATGAGAGGAATGCACGCTGTAAAAATAATACGGTTTAAACCTATTACTGAAGCAATAACAGAACAAGTACCACAACTCGCGGCTACGGCTTAAGTTTGTCCTTAAACATTTTTTTAAACTTTTCAACCTTTGGTCGTATTACAAAAGTGCAATAAGGCTGCGCGCCGTTATTGTTATAATAATCCTGGTGATTATTTTCTGCAGGATAAAATATTGTAAAGGGAGCAATTTCAGTAACTATGGGGTTACCCCATGTACCACTT
>JACDBU010000036.1 GCA_013694745.1 Chitinophagaceae bacterium | reverse complement strand
AAAATGAACTGTGCAACTTTAGTGGCAACGTTTCCATCATAAAGGCGATGGCTGATCGTTTGAGAAACGTAATCATTTTCAGGAAGATCTGTGCTGAGCAAAAACAGGGGTGCACTTTTAAATGTTTCAGGATTAAGGTAAAAAGCTTTTACCCAAACATCATGATCATGAATTTTAATTTTGAATTTTATACCTGTATCTTCTAAAAAATTATATATTTTTTCGTTCCACTGAACTTGCAAAGACTGGTCCTGGTTGCGTGCCTGGTCGTAATATCCATACTTCCATAAAATACCAATACCCACTAAATTTTGTTTTAGCTGGTAGGCGCTGCGTAAATGTGACCCGGATAAAAACCCCAGGCCACCGCTATAAATTTTTAAAGGCTGGTGGATCGCAAATTCCATTGAAAAATAGGCGATCTTTTTTTTATACTTCTCCTCTACAGGATAAGGGATTTCAAATTTGTCAAACGGCATGGTCCGGGATAAAATTTAATGAGGTCGCAATATAAAATGAAAATGTTACAAAAATCTTTTTTTAATGTGTATGTTTTACTCAATTGCAGATAGAAAACAACTTCCTTTTATTACTCTATGATCGCAGTTGCTTCAATTTCTACTAAAAGGTCGGGGTCAATCAGCTTATTTACCTGTACCATGGTGGTAACCGGTTTTATATCTTTAAAAAATGTTCCATGTGCCTTACCGATCAATTCCCACTGTGAAATATCTGTTACAAACATACGTGTACGCACAACCTCTTTTAATGAGCTTCCTAAAATTTCAAGACTCGCTTCAATTTTTTTGAGAATAAAAATTGTCTGGGCATACACATCGTTCTTCCCAACAATAGTATCCCCATCAACCGCTGTAGTACCGGCCACTTCAATTATATTATTTACCCTCACCGCTCTTGAATATCCTACGATATTTTCCCAGGAAGTTCCTGAGCTTACCTGTTTTTTCATACAAATTAATTTTGTACAAATATTAAAAAATATCTTTGGAGTTGTATGATCAACAAAACTACCAGTCATAATTCTTTAAGTGAAGTACATGAATCCGTAGATACAAAAAAAATGATCGGCTGGAAAAGGATCTTTTCTTTTTTTGGTCCTGCTTACCTCATTTCCGTTGGTTATATGGATCCCGGTAACTGGGCCACCGATCTGCAGGGCGGTAGTAAATTCGGTTATACTTTAATTTGGGTGCTGCTGATGAGTAACCTTATGGCGTTGCTTTTACAGGGCTTGTCGGCACGCCTTGGAATTGTGCGGGGAAGGGATCTTGCACAGGCTAACAGGGAAGCCTACCCGAAGTATGTGAATTTTATGCTGTATATTTTAGCGGAAGTGGCAATAGCGGCATGTGATCTTGCAGAAGTGCTTGGTATGGCAATCGGTATCCAGCTGCTAACCGGGTTGCCGCTCGTTTGGGGTGTTTCCATAACCATTCTTGATACATTTTTATTGCTATACCTGCAAAGGATGGGAATGCGAAAAATGGAAGCTTTTATAATTGGACTAGTTGCCGTGGTGGCTATTGCTTTTCTCATCGAAATTATTTTGGTAAAACCGGATATGGCAGAAGTAGCAGGTGGTTTCATTCCCACATTACCAGGCAATGAAGCCTTGTATATTGCCATTGGCATTATTGGCGCTACGGTAATGCCGCATAACCTTTACTTACATTCCGCATTGGTGCAAACCCGGAAAATAAACAGGACAAAGGAAGGAATTCTGCAGGCATTAAAATATAACCTGATCGACAGTACAATTGCATTGAATATTGCCTTTTTTGTAAATGCTGCTATACTTATTTTAGCAGCAACTGCGTTTTTCAAAACAGGCAACTCAAATGTTTCCCAGATACATGAAGCGCATAAATTACTGGCGCCCCTTTTAGGAACTACCTTAGCTCCAAAACTATTTGCAATAGCACTTATTGCTGCCGGGCAAAGTTCAACCATTACTGGTACACTGGCAGGTCAAATAGTTATGGAAGGATACCTGAGATTACGCATAAATCCCTGGCTGAGAAGGCTGATCACGAGGCTGGTGGCAATTATCCCTGCACTGCTCGTTATCCTGATTTACGGTGAGAAAAAAATTGACGTCTTGCTTGTTCTAAGCCAGGTTATACTAAGCCTGCAACTGGGATTTGCAATGATTCCCCTTATTAATTTTGTAAGTGATAAAAAAACAATGGGGTTTTTTACCATAAAGCCAGTTACAAAAATTGCCGCCTGGCTTATTGCCGCCATCCTTATCTTTTTAAATTTTAAAATGCTGACGAATGAAATTATTTCAATCTTTGTGAGCGCAGATATCTGGATAAAGTTACTGGTGATCATTGCAGCGCTAGTTTTTATCGCGCTACTTATTTACATCATCGTTCAGCCAATGATAGGTAACAGGAAAAAAACTTTTTCTATACAAATGCATCCGGATGTAAATCAATTCACCACTTTGGATATACCGCAGTTCAACAAAATTGCGGTAGCACTGGATTTTACTGAAAATGATAAAAAGCTTATCGCCTACGCAATCGGGCAGGGAAAACCAAACACGCGTTACCTGTTCATGCACATTGTAGAAAGCGCTTCTGCTAAATTATTGGGGAAACAAAGTGATGATTATGAAACGCGTAACGACCAGGAAAGAATGGATTTTTATGTATCTCAAATGCAGCAACGCGGCCTGGAGGCAGACGGAATTTTAGCTTTCAGAAGCCGGGCTAAAGAAATTGTACGCATCGTAAAAGAAGAAGAAGCTGATATGTTGATATTGGGTGCGCATGGACATACAGGCCTGAAAGATTTTATTTATGGGCAAACCGTAAATAGCGTACGACACGAATTAAAGATACCGGTGCTTGTGGTGAATTTATGAAACGTTAATCTGTTTAAACGTTAATTGGTTTATCCGTTTAAACGTTTAAACGGATAAACGGATAAACGTTAATGTGTTATAACCTTATTCAATTCTGCGCCGATCTTATCATTCCACAACAATTGCTGCTGCTGGTTTATGCTGTGCTCTGTAGCATTATCGTATTGCTTTTGAAGGGCCATATTTTCTTTATATACACTATCAAAAATGGATGTCATCACTTGTTGATAATTGCTGCGGGTAAATTTAGCCTCGCTGATTTTTTTTAGGAATTGTGATGCACCGATCCTAGTAATATTAAAATGATTTTGTTCGTGCAGTAAATGATAATCAGAATTTATATCCGGCTTTTTCCATGACCCGTTTTTACTAAAAAAAGTATAGATGCCAATCTTAAGCGTCATAAGATCATTGACCATGCTGATGGCTGCATCAAATGCAAAACCTGAGGCGGTTACCGCACCTCCAAAAAAATGATAATCCGGGGTGCCTTTAAAATCTTCCCATTTTAACGGGCGGTGTATGTCATAATAAATAGTATCATTCCCTTTATTCGCGATCTTGTTTTCAATAAATGCATTTACTGATACCTTTTGAGAAAAAGAAAAACATACACTACAAATAAGTAAGAAAAAGAGAACAAATTTTTTACACATGATCAGCAACGAATGATATCATGTAAAGTTGATGACAAGAATTGAAATGAAAAGTTAAAGATGATCTACCTTTTGAGAAAGACTTTTACTTTTTCCACAATGAGATCGATATCCTGTTTTTCCATGCAATTAAAATGGCCGAGGGGGCATTTTTTTAGCCCGTACTTACTGCATGGCTGACACCATAAACCTGGTACCATAATATTTTCATAAACTTTGCCATCGGAATTATTTTTTAAATATATATAGCCGTAGAATGGCTCTACATCAAGCTTTGGTGAAGTGCCTCCCCAAATAGCCAATGTAGGTTTTTTTAATGCGGAGGCTATATATTGTAAACCGGTATCATTGGATATCACCAGCATCGAGCGGCGGATAAGATCAGCGGATTCGTTTAAATTAAATTTACCACAGGCGTTATAAATTTTTATCCTGTCAACTTTAGCTACCTGTTCTCCAATGTGAAAATCTTCTTTGCCACCCAGTAAAATAACAGGCACCGGAAATTTATAGCAGAGTTCTTTTAATTTATTGACCGGCAATTTTTTTGTAAAATAGGTTGCCCCTATTACAAGCGCAACGTAACCTGCTAAATGGGAAGTAGGAATATCTTTTTCGGGTACACGATCCTGATCCGGAATAAAATAATCCAGGCCTAAGCCATCATCTTTTACACCAAAACTTTTTACGGTATCAAGACTTCGTAATGTTATATGCCTGCCGGGCATGAAATTGATATGAAGTTTGGTAAGCAAAATTTTTTGAATAGATAATTTATCGATGGTGTAAGATTTCACTTTTAGCGCCAGCTTTATTTTATTGGATCTGATATTATTGTGCAGGTCAATAACATAATCGTAATCCTCTTTTTGTAACGCTTCTATTATTTTATCAAGATCATCTTCGTAATAAAAAAATTTATCAATATAAGGATTGGATGCAGTAACTACTTTAAAAGAAAGCTTTGTAAGAAAATGCACTTCGGCGTCCGGCAGTTGTTTTTTTAAACAACGTAGAACTGGTGAAGCAAGCACAATGTCTCCAATAGAAGAAAACCGTATGACAAGGAATTTCATCACGCGTATTATACGAATTTTATCAAATTAATTTATCCCATCACACTTCCAGGTAATCCAAATCTTTTCCAAATGTTTCTTCGGTGAAAAATGTTGAAATTATGGAGATGGCTATTACCACGGTACCGGTTACAATTGCACTAGCAGACATTGAAAACCTGGGCTGCAGTGCGCTAAAAAGCAATACCATCAATGGTAAAGAACCTCTTACCATGTTGGGTATAGTGGTTGCTGCAGTGGCTCGTAAGTTGGTGCCGAACTGCTCCGCCGCCATGGTAACAAATATTGCCCAGAAGCCCGTACCAAATCCCATAAAAGCACATATCCAGTACATGCCGTTTACGGTTCCACCGTTTTGGTTAAAATAAAAAATCACTGAAATAATTGTCAGCGCATAAAAAATATACAAAGTTTTTTTCCTGCTGCGCAGTAACTGGCTCAGTAAGCCCGCCAGTACATCCGTAATTGCAATGGCTACATACGCACACATTATGGCTTTCCCTGAATCTACCGGGCCGGTTAAATTGAATTTAGTGCCAAACTCTTTTGAAAAAGTTATCAATATTCCAATTACATACCACGTAGGCAGGCCCACGAGTATGGCCAGTATATATTTTTTAAAACGTTTTGCATTGGTAAAGAATAGCAGGAAATTTCCCCGCATAACATTTTGTTCTTTCACCTGCACAAACATACCCGATTCAAAAACAGTTACGCGCAGGAACAATAATAAGATTCCCAGCCCGCCACCAATAAAATAACAGATACGCCAATCGAATTCTTTTGAAATGAAATAAGCAACAACCGCTCCCGTTAGTCCAATTCCCGCAACCATTGATGTGGCCACTCCCCTCTTTTCTTTTGAGATCAATTCTGAAACGAGTGTGATACCGGCGCCCAGTTCTCCCGCTAAACCCAGGCCTGCAACAAATCTTGCTAATGCATACTGGGGAACTGTATGAACCAAACCATTACAAATATTAGCGATGGAATATAAAATGATGGACCCAAATAATACCGACAACCTGCCTTTTTTATCACCCAGCATGCCCCAGATTATTCCGCCGATAAGCAGCCCAATCATTTGAACATTGATAATAAAAAGCCCGTCGGTTTTAATAAGTTCATCAGTCAACCCAAATGAATGCAGGCTCTTAACCCGGATGATGCTAAACAATAAAAGATCGTAGATGTCTACAAAATAACCCAACGCGGCAACAATAACTGTGAGAGATAAAATACCGCTTTGCTTTTTATTCATAAGCGTTCATCTGCTTTGGGAGAATTAGTTTCAGTTTTCTTTTTACTAAAAAAAACTTTCCAGATAACCGGTAAGGTTGTTATTGCCACAATTCCAATAACAATAATTTCAAGATGTTCCTTAAGATCAAATCCCCACTCTTTTAAAATCAATCTTTGTAAAAAATGACCTGCTAACAACATACTGCCTACCCAAAGCGCAGAACCCAATACATTATAGTAGGTGAACTTTTTTTTATCCATTTGCACAATACCCGCAACAATGGGGGCAAATGTGCGGACAAAAGGAACGAAGCGTGCAACCACAATAGCTCCACCGCCATTTTTTTCATAAAACTCATGCGCCTGTTTTAAATATTTTTTCTTAAAGAAAAATGTATCTTTTCTTTCATACAAGAATGGTCCGCTTTTTCTTCCAAACCAATATCCAACAAAATTTCCAGCAATTCCTGCAAGCGTTATCACCACCCATAGTAAGCCAAGATCAACCCATTGACTATGGGTTGTAAATAATGCGCCGCTTACAATATCCGAGCTGTAGATACCTGTAACAAAAAGTAATGCATCACCCGGTAAAAAAAATCCTGCAAACAAACCTGTTTCAGCAAATACAATAAACATTATCATCCATAATCCTCCATGGTGAATATAGAAATGAGGATTAAACAGTTCCTTAATATCGATTTGTAGTAATAGAATAAATTCCAAATTATAAATTTTAAAAATTGATTTAATCCGCAAGCTCTCCTTCCCATTTACTTACAGCCGCTGTTGCCAGCGCATTCCCCAAAACGTTGGTTGCTGTTCGGAACATATCACAAAAATGATCTATCGGCAAAATTAAGGCTATTCCTTCGGGAGGAATATTAAACATTGCGCAGGTAGCTGTTACCACAACCAATGCCGCACGTGGTACTCCTGCAATGCCTTTACTGGTGAGCATTAGAACCAACAGCATGGTTAATTGTGTTGGTAAATCCATATGCACCTTATAAACCTGCGCTATGGTAATACTTGCAAACGTCATATACATCATACTTCCATCAAGATTAAAACTATAACCCAATGGCAGGGTGAAAGCAACGATCTTATTATTACAGCCAAAGCGTTCAAGCTCTTCTGTGAGTTTAGGAAATACTGCTTCACTGCTGGTGGTGCTGAAAGCGATCAGCAATGGCTGTGCAATGCGTTTGTGTAATACGGGTACACGGTTTTTGAGGATCAGGTA
>JACDBU010000021.1 GCA_013694745.1 Chitinophagaceae bacterium | reverse complement strand
CCACTATACTGCGTTTCTGTTCCTACGTTTGCACGCACTTCCAGATGTTCTGCATCCCTGAAAAGATTCCTGTTTTTCCAGGCAAGTGTTATTGCTGATCCTACATAATTATTAGATTTTGTATCGCCGTTTATTTCCAGCCGCAAAGATTTTGGCGGCAATGGTGTTAGATAATAGAACGTGTTAAGCCTGCCGGTATCACTTTGCGAATTGGGGGATAGCTCAAACCTGTTTTTTACAAATTTAAATTCATCAAGGTTGATCAATCGGCTTAGGGTAAGATTATGATCTTTCCTGTTGTACACGTCTCCCGAATCGAAACGCATAATGCGCGGGAAAAGTTTTTGTTTGAATTTATGCCTTGGATCAACAATATAATAACCATGATAAAGATTACTGCTTTTATCATGCGTGGTGTCACTGTATTTTGCATTGATGCGGTAATTTGGATAGATAAATACGTCATCAATAGTATATGGCTTCTTTGCCAGTGGTTGTGTATTCTCTTTTACCATTAAATACATATTCACTTTATGGTTACCAATAGAGGTATCTGTATTTACAATCAAAAGGTCAGGGCTAAAATAATAATACCCTTCTTCTTTCAAAATTGCGTCTATGCGTGACCGTTCTCCTTTCACCACATCGAGGTTGAAAGCATCTTTTGGATGCAATAATGTCTTTGGCCTGGTTTTTAAAATCGCCCGTGAAAGGGCTGAGCTATCGGTTACAAAATTAACTGCATTGATAGTGTAAACCGGCCCTGGTTCAAGGGTATAGGTTGCATGCGCTCTTTTTCTTTTTACAATTGTGTCTCCGGAAGCGTCGGCCCTGAAATAACCAACATTCTCTAAAAAATTCTTCAGCACCTTAACATTATAACCAAGGTTAACATTGCTAAGCAATACCGGTGGCTCACCCAGGTTCCTGAAAAATTTACGAATGAACCCTCTTTTGGCAGGATTGCCTGCAAGGTTGTAAAATAATAGTTTTAGGGGTATGCCTAAAAATTTGCTGTTCGGTTTTGGCCTTGGTAAATGTTCGGTGAGATCAACAACTTTATTCTTTTCTTTTTTAGACATGGTGCTATCATTCACCTTAATTGTGGCGCCAGTATAAAGGGCATCCCCTTTGGGTACATATTTGGTAATATTGCAGGAGGTGACAAAAAGAAATAGGATAAGTAAAAAGTAAATGATACTACGATGCTTATTTCTCATTATTTATTTTCTTTTGCCGGTGTAGTAACTTGTTGTTTATCATTTGTAGCCGCAGGTAAAATTGCTGCTGGTTTTTTTGGTTGTTTAGGCGCTCGCCTCCTTTGAAAAATCTGTCTGAATTTATTATAATCAACAGATATAATAAATCCTAAACCAGTTTCTATAACATATCCCTCAATCGCGCCTGAATAATCATTTTTCCGGTATGCGCGCAGCATATATCTTCCATCTTTACTGATCTTGTAATCGACTGCAATATTCGGTGAAGTATTACTTTGCTGCTGGTTGGTAGGGCGTGGTCCTTCCAGCTCAAAATTGGTACCAACGGTAACGGTTAAACGATCATTCAATAATCTTTTTGAAAGTCCTACATTAAAATCAGTGCGTTGCCGCTGCTGCCCGGTAGTATAATCCTGGGTAGAAGCCACATCAAAATTAATATCCACGCCTTCAATTAAACCGGAGGCAAGCTTATTCAATTGTTCTGTTAGCAATTTACTCACACTTTCCCGCGCAAAGGTATTGGCATCAAGCGAGCCACCACTGCTGTTGTCGAAGGGGTTCTCACTTACAAACCGGTTCAATAAAAGTAAGGCAAAAACCTGCTTATTCAGTTCCCCGGGCTCCGCCCGTAATTGGGTCAGCCGCGTTTCAACATTGCTGATAATTTCGGTGGCTACATTATAATTCCCATCTTCAGGCAAAACTATATCGAACGATATTTGCGGTAAAAGCAACTCACCATTTATTCCAAGATGCACCTCGAAAGGTAATTTTTGTTTGTAAATATTAGGATTGGCAACACCAAGATCCGGGAGTAGAGCCAAAGGATCTGTGTTGGCAATGTATACAGCGGTTACATCCACATTTGCAGTTGTAGGCTCACCGGTCCAAACAATCCTGCTGCCTTTTTGAATGATAAATTTTCTTTTTATAAAATTGAATGACAGGTCATATGATCCTTCCGCAATTTCATAAGAACCAACAAGGGTTATTTTACCACTGGCATCAACACCACCTGTTAATTGTCCCTCGCCTTTAAGTCTTAAAAAATCTCCATTACCTTCATCTACGATCAGGTTAAAAACTGCTGCTTTATCAATATTGATATTTATAGAAACATCATAGCCAAGCAAAGGCGATACTTTTAAAGAATCATAAGGAGCCATGAACAATGAGTCTTCCGGCAGCGCTGCATAATCTACAAATCTTACAATGCCATCCCGCTGCACTACACCCGGTTCGCTTTGAGGAAGTACTGCCGTAAAATCGGTTTTGGGTTCTATGGTTAAATTGCCATCAACCACAGGATGAGCGGCTGTTCCCTGGATGGTGAGATCAGTGGATAAGATCATTTTACCATAAAAAAGCCGGTTGTCTTTTTTAGTTGAATTAATAGCCTGGAAATTTTTCGCATCCACTTTCAGATCAAAACTGTAATCCAAAAAATTGGGTGTTAGTATACCACCATCAATGGTGATGGCATTATCAGCAGTATCATGTATAGAAAATTTATCAAATTCTATTCCTTTATTATTTACAAACGCTATATCTTCTTTATCAATTTTAAAAACATTATTGAGTGCGCTAACTACAAATGCGGTTTGGTTGAAATTTATTTTTCCATCAACATTGGGTTTGTCAAGACTTCCATTAATGGCGATTTTACCAAAGAGATTTCCCCTGGAGTTTCTAATTGCACCGCTGCTCAAACCTTCGATAGATTTCATCTGCAGGGCAACAACATCTACCGTAAAATCGTAGCTGCTGTTTGTTGGTTTCACAACATAATTACCGGTAACATTCACTTCATTACCATATCCCTTCAAGCTTAGGTTTGCATTGTATGTATTGGCAACATTATTATTCACTTTTGCTGTTAGGTTGCCCAAAGTATCTTTATATACGCTGAGATCATTAACGGTAAGGTCTGTTGTAAATACAGGCTGGGTTTGTATATTTTTTATAATTGCGTTACCGTTAAGGTTTCCATTAACCAGCATTGAATCATTTTGAACGAACCCGGATAAAGTGGCTATGCTGAAATTTTTGAAATCGATACTCAATGGTTTGTTGGTACCACTGCCTAAACTGTTAACTGAAAGTTGTTGGCCACCCTGGGTCAATACAAAATTATTTGCCGTGATATCACTATTTGCATATTGTATGCTGTTGCCCGTATTCACATTCCATTTGGTATAATTCAGCAAAAGGTTATCAGGCTTTAAACTAAAACTGTAATTATTTGTGGTAGGCTCGTTTATAAGCCCGCTCACGATATATTTATTCACAGATTTGGAATCCTTAATATTAAGGGTGAAATCAAGATTATTATTTTTCAGACTTCCATCAAGTGTGGTTGCAAATATTGCAAGATCGTTTCCACTCTTGAAAGAGTGCATGGATGTATTAAAATTGAGCGCGCCATTTTTAGTTGCTGCGGTAAATTTTAAGTCATCAATTAAATAAGTATTATACAAAATATAAGGTGCTGAAATAAATGCACTCCAACCGCTGTCGCTTGCAAAGTGCGCTGTAAGATCTATCGGTTTCATTTTTTTTATGCCGGGTAAAAACGCCCGCAACGCAGCATTGTCAACCGCTCCGCCCGTAATGGTAAAATTGTAAGGATCAACTTTAGCCATATTTTTTTTTGCAGATAAAGAGAAGTACGGATCAATTGCCTGTTGAAATACATCGGCCAGCTGGGTAAGTTTATAT
>JACDBU010000253.1 GCA_013694745.1 Chitinophagaceae bacterium | reverse complement strand
TCGTAAGTTGTGTTCCCGTTCTTATCACGTTTATAAAAATCAGGATGACTTTTCATCCATATATTATCGGTGGCGGAATGGTTGGCAACCCAATCAATTATAACTCTGAATCCCAGTCTGTGCGCATGTTTTACCATTGCTATCCAGTCGGTCATTGTACCAAATTCCTCGTTCAGTGTGGTGTAATTTCTAACGGCATAATAGCTGCCCATATCTGCAGATGTCATTTTTCTTTCTTCTATACCAATGGGGGTAATGGGCATAAACCATAATATTTCCACGCCCATTTTTCTAATTCTATCAAGATGCTTTTCAAAATCTTTAATAGATCCTGATTTTGAATATTGCCTGAGATTAACTTCATAAATATTACTTTGTGCACTCCATACGGGATGTGCAAAAACATTTGACTGGGCTAAGCCACTTTTAAAAAAAGGTATACAAATGATGAATAATAAGAAGTATTTTTTTATCCTCATAAAAATATTTTTTTCAAGTTAAATAAAATCCGGTTCTAACACAATAACCTTTTAGCTTTGATCATAAAATTTTATCGCGATGGAAAATAGATCCATGTATTATGCTGATTACCTCGAACTGGATAAGATACTCAATGCACAACATCCTGCAAGTTTTGAAACCGGTAATGAGCCAGCTCATGATGAAATGCTTTTCATTATTGTTCACCAGGCTTACGAATTATGGTTTAAACAGGTACTTTTTGAGCTTGATTTCGTAAATGGTGTTTTTAAAAAAAGTAAGATCGATGATAATTCAGAAGACCTAAACCTGGTAAGGCACAGGCTTGACCGCATCATTAAGATCCTTGAGCTTTTAAATCAACAGGTTGGATTAATAGATACCATGACGCCGCTTGATTTTCTTGAATTCAGGAATCTGCTTATACCCTCTTCAGGTTTCCAAAGCTTACAATTCCGGCTGGTAGAAGCAAGCCTGGGTTTACAAATGGATAACCGGCACAATAAAGATTATTATAAAAGGAGCAACGAAGGTGGGTTCAGAGAAAATGATTTTAAAGCGATAACGGATTCAGAATCTAAAATAAGTCTGCTTACACTCGTAAATAAATGGCTGCAAAGAATGCCTTTTTTTGAAAATGAATTTTGGGGAAAATTTCATAGCCAGTTTCCAGCTAATGATGCCCTCCATCCTTTTTGGAATGATTACCGCAATATTTATAAAGATGGGTTAACAGAAAGAGAAGCTTCCCGTATAAAAGATTTTGATTATGTTTTTTTTGAGAACAAAGGGGAACTTACCGACAGCGAAATAACACAACTTACACCTGCACTTTCTGCCTCTGCCATGCGGGCCGCTTTATTTATTATGTTATACCGCGACTTTCCAGTTTTTCAGACATCTTACCAGATCCTGGATGCATTGGTTGAGATCGATAACCTCATGGCGGGATGGCGACACAAACACCTTGCAATGGTGCGCAGGATGATAGGCATGCGTATGGGAACCGGTAATACTACAGGTGGCGGATATCTTGAAGGTGCATTAACCCGTCATTATATTTTTAAAGACATTGCCGGATTGTCTACCTTCCTTATAGAAAGAAAAAAATTACCAAAACTTCCTGTAGAGCTTATAAAAAAGTTAAGTTATAATTAATGTCAATGTTCTTTTGAGTTAGGTGCATCCAGGATCAGATGAGCTCTTTCAGCTTTTCAATAACTACATCTACTTCATCCTTCGTATTTTCTTTGCAGAAAGAAAAACGTACGGTAACTTTTTCGCGATCATTATTTATCGCTTTAATAACATGGCTTCCCGCATCGGCGCCGGAGGTGCAGGCACTGCCGCCGCTTGCACAAATATTATTGATGTCCAGATTAAAAAGAAGCATTTCTGATCTTTCAGATTTTGGAAAACTGATGCTAAGTAACGTATATAAACTTTTACCCAGCGGATCCCCGTTAAAGCTAGCCCCCGGAAAATATTTTTTTATCTGTTCCATCATGTATTGCTTGATGGACCTGATGTTGGCGCTGTCTTTTTCAAAATTAGCAGTGGCAATTTCAAGCGCTTTTGCAAAGCCAACAATTCCATATAAATTTTCTGTGCCGGCACGCATGTTTCTTTCCTGTCCGCCTCCCTGTAAAAATGGCCTGATCTTTATATTTTCGTTTATGAAAAGAATGCCTGAACCTTTAGGTCCATGGAATTTGTGTGCGGCAGCGGAAATGAAATCAACGGGTGTATTGCGCAGATCAAAGGGAAAATGCCCGATGGTTTGCACGGTATCTGAATGAAAAACCGCATTGTATTTTTTACACAATGCGCCCACCCGGTCTATATCGAGCAGGTTTCCTATCTCGTTGTTGGCATGCATTAAGGTAACCAGGCATTTTTCTTTTGAAGACGTTAGGATTTGTTCCAGGTCATCCATATCAACATGACCATCAGGCAATATCTTCACAAAGCTTATTTCAACTTCACCTGATCTTTTAAAATTTTCAACTGAATGTAAAGTGGCATGGTGCTCGATTGGGGAAGTTACAATCCGTTTACAGCCCAGGTCTTTTACAGCAGCATTTATTGCTGTATTGCTGCTCTCCGTTCCACCACTTGTAAAAAATATTTCGCCCGTTTTTGCATTTAAGATTTTAGCTACCGACTTCCTGGCATTCTCAATAGCCATCCGTGTTTCCCTTCCATAAGAATAGATGGAAGAAGGATTTCCAAATTTTTCAGTGAGATAAGGCATCATGGCCTCCAGCACTTCAGGATCAAGTGAAGTAGTTGCTGCATTATCAAAATAAATTCTTTCTCCTTTCATTTTTATTAATTCCTTGTTCTTGTTCGTTAGTTTATTATCCTTCGGGATTGTCTTATAAACTTTTTACTATTTTAATAGTTTAACCCCACAAATAATCACATTACTTCATTTATGTCTTTCATAAGTTTTTTAGAAATATTATCGGCCGTTCTCTCCAGGTTACTTTCAGAATATATCCTGATAATTGGTTCGGTATTGCTTGTTCTCAGGTGCACCCAGACATTGTCGAATTCTATCTTTAATCCATCCTCTGTGTTGATGGGATTATTTTTATACTTTTCCTTTATCTTTTTAAAGACTTCTTTTACATCAACCGATTTTTCCAGAGCAATTTTATTTTTAGATATAAAATAATCGGGATAAGAGCGTCTTAGCTGCTTTACACTTTTATTGGAAAGCGCTAGATGGGATAAAAATAAACCGATCCCTATAAGGGCATCTCTCCCATAATGAAAATCAGGAACGATGATGCCACCATTACCTTCGCCGCCAATAACAGCATTCATTTCTTTCATTTTGCTAACCACATTTACCTCACCCACTGCAGAAGGAAAATATTCCCCGCCATGTGCGTGTGTAATATCTTTGAGCGCTTTGGTAGAGGAAAGGTTGCTGACCGTATTTCCTTTGCGTTTACTTAAAATATAATCCGCTACGGCAACCAAAGTATATTCTTCGCCAAACATGCTGCCATCTTCACAAACAAAGCAAAGCCGGTCTACATCAGGATCTACCGCTATGCCAAGATGTGCATTGTGTTTTTTTACAGCCTCGCTAAGCCCTGTAAGATGTGCCGGCAAAGGCTCAGGGTTATGTACGAATTTTCCGTTCACATCATCATTCAGTACAATCACTTCCTTCACTCCCAGCGCCTTCAGTAATACCGGGATAAAAATTGCCCCCGTGCTGTTGATCGCATCAACCACTACCGTATATTTATTTTTTTTTATTGCAGCAACATCTACCAGTTCATAATTTACCACGGCATCAACATGTTTACTGATCCATGTATCATCCATTTGGTAAGTGCCCAGTTTATCAATGGTACTGAAATTAAAATCTTCTTTTTTGGCAAGTTCCAATACACGAGTACCTTCTTTGGCATTGATGAATTCGCCTTCTTTATTCAATAATTTTAATGCATTCCATTCTTTGTCGTTATGACTTGCCGTTAGTATGATGCCGCCATCTGCCCTTTCTGCCTTAACCGCCATCTCTACTGTGGGTGTAGTACTTAATCCAAGGTCGGTAACATCAAACCCAAGCGACAGCAGTGTACTTATCACCAGCCTGTTCACCAGTTCTCCGCTCATTCGCCCATCCCGCCCGATAACGATTTTTTTATTCTGCCGGGCCGGTGATGAAAGGGTTGCATTGACCGGATTAGCATTGCTGTTTTCCAGGAGCCAGCATCCATAGGCCGCCGTAAATTTTACGATATCCAGTGGTGTTAAATTATCGCCCGGCCTGCCCCCAATTGTACCCCTTATACCGGATATACTTTTAATAAGTGCCAATTTATTTTTGAGATTTTATGAGGCTGCAAATGTAAATAAAATTTGTTTGCCGGTCACTGATGGCCCCTGGTATGCGCAAAGGCAACGGTTTGGCGGATCCCGCCCTATATAATAACATCAATTTCATTAGTTCGGAAACCTAAATCAGGATTGCTTAATTTTGTATTAATAAAGTATATGGCAACAGCAGTATGGTTTAAAGATTGGTTTAATTCGCCGTATTATCACCAGTTGTATTTTCAGCGGGATGAAAAGGAGGCTGCTGCATTCATTGATAAACTGATTGAACATTTAAAACCCCCGCCAGCTGCAAGGATGCTAGATGTTGCGTGTGGAAAAGGGAGGCATTCGATACGACTCGCCAATAAAGGATATGATGTAACCGGTATCGATCTTGCAGAAGACAGTATCAGGGATGCCAAAGAACATGAAACCGAAAGGCTGCATTTTTTTCTCCATGATATGCGCCTGCCCTTCTGGATAAATTATTTTGATTTTGCTTTCAATTTTTTTACCAGTTTTGGCTATTTCAAAACCAGGAGAGAGCATGATAACAGCATACGCACGATAGCGCAATCAATAAAACCCAACGGGATTTTTGTGCTTGATTATCTCAATGTTCATTATGCAGAAGATCATCTTGTACATACTGCAGACAAAGAGATAGAGGGTGTAAATTATTATATCACCAAATGGCTTGACGAGTCTTATTTCTATAAAAAAATAGTTGTGGAAGATGATGAGCTTGAAGAGCCCATAGAGTACGTTGAAAAAGTAGCTAAATTTTCACTCGGTGATTTTACTGATATGTTTTCTTTCCAGGGTTTACAGATACAGGAAGTTTTTGGCGATTACCAGTTCAACGATTACCACATAAAAAAATCACCACGCATGATTTTGATCGCAAAAAAAATCATGAAATGATCCGGCAGGTGTTTCAAGTTTTATCGCTAAAATCACGTTTTTAATTGTTAATCTTAAATTTGCTGCAATAACAATGTTGTATACTGATGAATTTCTTATTTTTTTTAACCATTTCTGATCTGTGGAATAAAATAAAGCCATTCGATTATAAACTCTTTTCAAAAATAAACGGTGACTGGCATAGTGCATTTCTCGACAGTGTGATACCCTACACACGCGAAGCGTATCTTTGGATACCATTTTATATTTTCCTGGCGTTATTTGCTATCCTTAATTTTAAAAGAACGGGTTGGTTTTGGGTACTTTTCTTTATTGCAAATGTTGCATTAAGCGATTTTATAAGCAGCCATATAATTAAAGAATACATAAGCCGGGTACGTCCTTGCCGCGATCCAATGCTGGCAGATCATATACGTTTCCTGGTAAAAAGTTGCCCGGTAAATTCAAGTTTTACATCATCGCATGCCGTTAATCATTTTGCTGCTGCGATGTTTATCTTTAGTACATTTAAAAAAATAAGCAAGTGGTGGGCACTGATCTTCGTGTGGGCATTCATCCCTTCTTATGCGCAGGTATATGTTGGTATTCATTTTCCGCTTGATGTACTTTGTGGAATGTTGGTGGGAATTTTGCTGGGATACCTGGTGGCAAAATTATTTAATAACAAAATTGGAATATTCTATAATGAAACCGGTTTAGTGATATGATAGAACTAGTGATATTATTATGTTTGATCCTGATCAATGGCTTACTTGTAATGAGTGAGATATCGCTGATCTCTGCCCGTAAAGGCAGGCTGGAAGGTACAGCTGCCAGAGGGGATACACGATCTAAAACTGCATTGAAATTACAGGAGAAACCCGAAGTTTTTTTATCTACCGCACAAATATTCATAACCCTGATCTCTATATTAACGGGTGTATATTCCGGTGAAAGGTTTGGCGGATATTTGAAGCCATACATTGAAAAGATTGATTGGTTCAGGCCTTATGCCGGCACCATAGCAACCGTTATCATTGTTATCCTCGTTACCTTTTTATCAAGCATTTTTGGTGAATTGCTTCCCAAACGCATCGCGATGCTGCGCCCTGAAAAAATTGCGAAGGCAGTTGCCAAGCCAATGCAAATGCTCAGCAGGATAGCCTTTCCCATTGTATGGCTGCTGACCAATGTAACTACCGGGATCTTTAAATTGCTGAATATAAAAGAATCAACCGATAACAGCGTAACGGAAGATGAGATAAAAGCAATGATCTCCGAAGGAAGTGAACACGGCACTATTGAAGAAGATGAAAAGGAAATTATTGAAAGGGTTTTTCACCTGGGCGATCGTAACATTACCTCGCTGATGACACACCGTACCGACATTGTATGGTTTGATATGCTTGAATCAAATGAATCGATCAGGGGTAAGATAAAGGAATACCTGCATTCTGTTTACCCGCTTTGCGAGGGTGATATAGACAATATTAAAGGGGTTGTTTATGTAAAGGATATGTACCTGCAGCCTGATGCTCCACTTACGGATCTCTGCAAAAAAGCACTCATCGTTCCTGAAAATAATACAGCCTACCAGTTGCTGGAAAAATTTAAAGAAACAAAGATCCACTATGCATTTATTGTTGATGAGTATGGTACAATGAATGGTATGGTAACCATCAATGATATATTAAAAGCTATAGTTGGTGAAATGCCTGAAGATGAAGACGATGATTATGCCATCGTTGAAAGAAAGGATGGCAGTTTTTTGGTGGATGCGCAGATCCAGTTTTATGATTTCTTAATGCATTTCGACAGGGCCGAATGGATGAACCAGGAAGAACATGATTTTGATACGCTGGCAGGATTTATTTTACACGAACTGAAACGCATTCCACATGTAGGTGAAACGTTTGAATGGCGTGGATTTGAATTTGAAATTATGGATATGGACAGTCACCGGATAGATAAGGTTATGGTAAAAATTACAGAAGAGCTGCAGGAAGAGATGGATGAAGAGTAACGTAATGTGCTAATGCACTGAAAGCCGTATCCGGCTGAAAATAAAAATTTAAAAACTAAACTGTACTTTGTCTTCCGGGTTGGTCAATTCACGGCTTTTTCGGGTACCCTTAACCGTTACGTGCAGCATATTTATCTCTTCTTTTTTATAATCGAATAATAAATTATCAGTTATTTCGATATGCTGTACCGTTTCCACGTTATCCACCTGGAAATAAATGCGGACGGCTTCTTCCTCTTGTTCATAACCAATAAAATGCAGTTCCATCTTTTTACCGTCTACCTCTATCTGTAAATGTTTTTTTATATAATCCGTAACAAGCTTATCGGTTGCGGTTTTGTTTTTGGGATGCAGCAGGTCAGCAAAACATTTGCAATTCTGGCGAAGCGTTTTTTCAAAATCGTCCGTAAAGATCTTGCAGCTTATTTCCAGGGTCTTATCTTTTGTATTTTGTTCGATCTCGGTAACACTCACAAAAAAAGGATGCAGCGCCGCATTGCCGGTATACAAATCAAAATACCTGTTGACCGGTAAAAGGTAAATAGCAACCAACAGCCAGTTAAATAAGATACCTGCCATATAAAATCTATATTTTAAAAAAACAAAAGTCTGTTATATTATTGAGAACAATTTGTGAATTGTATGGAAGATGCAAAACTTTATTTTGGCCTGGGCTGGCACCATATTATTAGCTGGTACGCACTGGATCACATATTGTTCATTACAGCGCTTGCAGCAGTGTATACCTTAAAAGACTGGAAGAAAGTATTAGTGCTGGTAACTGCCTTTACTTTAGGCCATTCACTTACATTGGCTTTAAGCGTTTACGATGTTATCCGGTTCAGCGCAAAATGGGTGGAATTTTTAATCCCCTGCACCATTATGATAACGGCAGTTTTTAATTTTTTTCTGAAGAATTATAATAAGAGGGCGTTGCAGTTAAATTATCTATTTGCCTTATTTTTCGGACTCATTCACGGAATGGGATTTGCAAACAGCCTGCGATTTATGCTGGCGCACGATCAGAAGATTGCCCTGCCGCTATTAAGTTTTAATGCAGGCCTGGAAGCAGGGCAGATAATAATTGTTACTATTATTTTGATAATAAGTTTTGCTGCTCTGAATTTATTAAAAGCGCCCAGAAAAATTTGGATATGGCTTTTGTCGTTACTTGCTTTTATATTAGCTTTGAAAATGTCTGTTGAAAGATGGCCCTTATAAAATACTTCCAAATAAAAACAATACCATTATATAAAATGAAAAAATTCTTTCTCATTAGTTGCCTTCTGCTGGCAGGGATTTACAGCTTTTGCCAGGATATCAAAAATAACCCGACATCAAATCACGGCAACCGCTTTGAGCAGCTGGGTACTATTTTACCAACACCGAATGAATACCGCACAGCCAGTGGCGCTCCCGGTCCAAAATACTGGCAGCAGCGCTGCGATTATGATATTGTTGCAGAACTGGATGAACCCAACCTGAAACTGAATGGTAAAGAAACCATAACCTATTATAACAACTCCCCCGATGCCTTAACTTATTTGTGGCTTCAGCTTGATGAAAACCAGCACAGCATGAAAAATAATTCTGGATACCAGAACAGCAGCCGCATGCAACCCGTAATGACAGACGCTGACTTACAAAATTTTGGAGGCAGAACAGATAAAGAATATGGAGATAATATATTAAAAGTAACGGATGGCGCTGGAAAAACCCTTGCGTATACAATCAATAAAACAATGATGCGTATTGAACTGCCGCAGGTTCTAAAGCCCGGCCAAAAATTTATTTTTAAAGTGGATTGGAATTATAACATCATCAATCGTTTAAAATATGGCGGACGCGGAGGATATGAATATTTTCCCGAAGATGGAAATCATCTTTTTACAATGACCCAATGGTACCCGAGGCTATGCGTGTACAGTGATTTCCAGGGATGGCAAAATCACCAGTTTACCGGTTCGGGAGAATTTGCCTTAACGTTTGGAAATTTTAATGTACAGATGACTGTGCCTGCCGATCACGTGATTGGCGCAACCGGTCAGTGCCAGAATTATCAGCAGGTACTTTCCGCAGCACAATTTGCAAGATGGCAAAAAGCTCAAAACTCAAAAGAGCCGGTAGAAATTGTAACGCTTGATGAAGCAAAAAAACGGGAAGCTAATAAATCAACCCAAAAGAAAACATGGATTTTTAAAGCTGATATGGTGCGTGATTTTGCCTGGGGATCATCCAGGAAATTCGTTTGGGATGCAATGCCTGCCTATGTAGAAGGAAAAAAAGTAATGTGCATGAGTTATTATGGAAAAGAAGCGTACCCTCTTTACAGAAAATTTTCAACCAAAGCGGTAGCTCATACTATTAAAACATATTCTAAATTCACCATCCCATTTCCTTATCCTGTTGCCCAGAGTGTGGAAGCAGCTAACGGTATGGAGTACCCGATGATCTGTTTTAATTTTGGACGTGCTGAAAAAGATGGTACGTACAGCGAGGCAACCAAGTATGGTATGCTGGGTGTGGTGATACATGAGGTAGGTCATAACTTTTTTCCAATGATCGTTAACAGTGATGAACGCCAGTGGACCTGGATGGATGAGGGGCTTAATACCTTTTGCGAATACCTTACAGAAGAATTATGGGATAATAAATTTCCCGTGGGCAGAGGCCCTGCATATAAGATCGTGGATTATATGAAGATGCCTAAAGAACAACTGGAACCAATTATGACCAACAGTGAAAACATCATCCAGTTTGGCCCTAATGCATACAGCAAGCCTACAACAGGCTTTAATATATTGCGGGAAACTATTATGGGCCGCGAGCTTTTTGATTATTCATTTAAGGAGTATGCAAAACGCTGGGCTTTTAAACATCCAACCCCTGCTGATCTTTTCAGAACCATGGAAGATGCAAGTGCAGAAGACCTTGATTGGTTTTGGAGAGGTTGGTTTTACGGCATAGAGCCTTGTGATATTTCACTCGATTCTGTAAAATGGTTCAAGGCAGATTTGTTAGGAAATCCAAAACGCGTAGAAACAACAAGGAAAATAAATACCGCTAAACCCCAGTTAAATACGTTTGATGATATTTCCAAGATCAGGAACAGGGAAGATAAAAATATTGTGTTTGCTGTGGATGCGGATACATCCCTGAGAGATTTTTATTGGAATTATGCCCGTGGAATGGTAAAGGTTGACACTACGGAAACCGAATTAAAAATGATCCAGTATGAAGATACCCTGGATGCGGCAACCAAACTAAGCCTGGCAGGTAGCACCAACTTTTACGAATTGCAGTTCACCAATAAAGGAGGACTTCTAATGCCCTTGATAATTGAATGGACGTTTAAAGACGGTACAAAAGAAGTAGATAGGATACCCGTACAGATCTGGCGAAAAAATGAAAATAAAGTAGTTAAGGTATTCATGAAAAATAAGGAAGTAAGTAGTATTAGGCTTGATCCCATGAGGGAAACTGCCGATGTTGATGAAACTAATAATGTTTGGCCGGTAACTGCCATACCCAGTAAATTTCAAATTTATAAGGCCCGGCTGGCAGCACGGGGACAGAGCGCAGGTAGTAATCCCATGCAAAAGCAAACAAGATAAAAGCTTGACTGCCATAGTATAAAAAATCATTTTAAACTATTCATATAAAAAGCTTGGTGATTCCAATTTACGCTTCTATATTTGCGTTTAGAATACAAATAACTGCTTCCACCCCATCCTCTGAATTTCTTAGCTTACTCATTTACATTTCTATAAAATCACCAAGTGATTTATAATAAATATTGAGCCCCAATTATCCCTTAACTTTTTATTGATTACCTCGGGTAATAACTATTCATCTATCCAGATTAACTAATTCTAATTATCTATTTCTTGAATTCCGATCAATTCACCGGATTATAATTTAATTAATTAACTACAAAAAAATAATAAATGAAAAAGTTTTTACTCTCTGGATTATTTGCTCTTGCAGTTTTAATCACAAATGCCCAATGCGATATCGCGAGTGGCAGTACCACCCAGGTTAGCACAACCGTTAATGGAGACAGCACAACGTATGTCTTTAACCTCACATTTAACCTGGCAACCAATAACGGTAATAAATATTTTAATATAGACTTTTACCTCGCAAACCAGTATCCGGCAACACTTAGCGATGGGGCCCCTAAGCCAACCTGCCCTGAATTAGCTACATCTAAAATTAATATTTCAGTTGATAATAATGTTAATGCGCCAAATCAACCAGCCGTATTATCAACATATGATGGTGCTTCATGTACACCAACAATAACACCACAGCATACTGGCTTGGTTGTAACTAAAATATACAACCCGGGTGGGTCAGTACCTGCAGGATACGATCAGTATACTATTCAAAACATTACACTTACATTACATTCTACAACTAGTCCCACACTTAAATTCTTTATTTGGTCATCCCAGGCATCATCACAAAGTGTTGCACATTGTTCATTTGGCCCGGTTACTTTATCACCAACAGGTGGTCCATTACCGGTGGTTATCAGTTCTTTTAATGCTTCGCGTAACAATAATAATGTTTCCATACAATGGCAAACTTCAAGTGAGTTCAATGCTAAGAATTTCGAAATACAAAGAGCATATGATAATTCAACTTATCAAACAGTTGGTACCGTTGCAAGTCATGGCACAAGCAATACTTTGCAATCTTACTCTTACACTGATAATTCAAACAATTCTAAAGGCGTAAGCTATTACAGAATTAAATCTGTAGATATTAATGGTAGAGTGGTTTACACAACCATCAAATCTGTTAAAGGAAATGGTGCAAGATCAGGTTTTGTAGTATTCCCTAACCCAAGTTTCGGAAACGCAAAGATCAGCATTACAGATCTTAATGAACCAACTACCGTGCAACTGTTTGATAACAATGGCAAAATGGTTAAAAACATTACCTTAACCAACAGCAACATTGTTGAAATAACCAATTTAAGTACCGG
>JACDBU010000251.1 GCA_013694745.1 Chitinophagaceae bacterium | reverse complement strand
GCCTGCATTATTAATTGTTGTTTTTTTTGTTCATCAATAAACCCGGTGAAAGTAACATGTGGATGATGTTTTTTTTCCATCGTGATCTTTCCTACAAATACCAGCCGGATATCAGCATTTGTTTCATTGATAAATTTTATAAAATACGCCAGCAATACATCGCAGCCTTTGGCTTCATCTACCCTGCCGGCGTAGATAATATAAGGTGCTTTGATACCAAAATGGGCAAGAACATTTTCATCTTTTATTTCACTTACGGGGTCGATGCCAACCGCCACAATTTCTTTTTTACATTTTGCTGCGGGAAAAATATTATCTGAAAATTGCTGTTCCGCTTTTGTATTAAAAAATATCCATCGCGGGGCAGCCATCACTTTTTGATAAACAGCAAAGTAAACCGGCATCTCATCATGCAGGGTTGGTATAAGTATGCTTTTATCCGGCACTGTTAAAACTCCCATGGCCGACGGATAATAAAGCGCAGTAAAAAAAATAAATGCAGTAAAGCGATCTTTATTATCATGCAGGTATTTGATCAGTTCAGGGAGATAAGGTCCCTGCGCTTCTAACCAGTTAATGCCATCCTGTGGTGTTATAAGGGAACTAGAAAAAATCTTTAACCACCACTGTGGACGGCCCAGTTTTTTATATATTTTTTGAACCGGATTCCGCTCACGAAGTTTGTTGAAGGTCTTGTGTTTTCGATACCGGCTTTTACCAGGTGCGAAACGTAAAATTCTTATCCCATTTTCAAAACTTTCACCTGCTTCTAAAACAGGTGCCCATGTTTTATAATCAATAGCACAGCTGGTTAGCACTGTTACATAATAATTTTGGGATAATTTTTCAGCGATCATTCTTGCATGCACTTCAGCTCCGCCATTAACCTGCAAACCGTAACGCTGAACAACTATGGCGATCTTTTTAATGTTGGGCATACAGCTAATATTCAGCGGGTTAGGCCATCGTATATTTGGTGATATTGCAGGGCACTGTTATTCCAATTAAAAAAGGCTGCCCTTTCTTTTATCAGATCTTCTTTTTTGTTGATACGATAATCTTCCAAAGCCTCCAGCAATGTTTTTTGCATAGTTTCCGGATCAAAGTCATTAAAATAATATGCATCTTTTCCCCCTATTTCCGGCAGGCTCGTACACGTTGAAAGAATAACGGGCTTGCCAAAATGCATTGCTTCAACAACCGGCAACCCGAAACCTTCGGAGATGGAAGGGAAAAGAAAAGCCTCACAATTTTTTAAATACCATTGCTTATCATTTTCATTGATACTCCCGGTAAAGATCACCCGGTTTTGCACCCTCCATTTTTTTGCTACGTCAATTATTTTGGCTTTGTAATCTGTGCTATCCGTTAGGCCTGAAATTATAAGCTGTAAATTATTATTTGCAAGCAGGGGCGGCAACACGTGAAAATTTTTTTTGCTCACAACCGTACCTATCGTAAATAAAAATGCTGATGTGGGTATGTATTGCGGTGAGTGCAATGCAAGATCACTGATAGTGCCCCCGTTATAAATAACAGAAGCAGGAGTATTGTCAATGCCTGCATGCTTTTTAATATCATTTAAAACAAATTCTGAAATGGCAACAATATGATCTGCCCTGTTGATCCTTGCTTTAAGATCTTTTAAAAATTTATTTTTTTTTGCTGCGGATTTTGAATCATCGTAGAGGATGTTAAGATCATGAATAGTAAGTACCACTTTTATTTTTCTTTGCCAGGGAAAATAATCCGACGACTGGTAAGTACTATGCCACAGGTTGTATTTTTTTAGAGAAGGTAAAATAAATTTATGGAGCGAATGTTGCTCAACATAGCATCCGTTTTCAAAAAGATGTTTTGTTGTTTCCCGGCTGTAAAAGCATAATTCCCTGTTAGCATAATTTGTAGCCACAAGGCTTTGGGCAAGGTGTAAACAATAAAAATACAATCCTGTATAAGGATATTTCATTCGCTCACAGTCAATCAGTACAGCCCTTCCATTTGCCATCAATATTATTTTATGCAGGAATTGTAATCCGGTTAAACTTTATTTTCTAAAGATTCCACGAGTTTATAAATATTAAAATTCTTTTGCATCATTTCTTTTTCTATCCTTTTAAAAAGATCAGGTTTATTGATATCATCCATTCTTTTGTGTTGTAGAAGCAACCAGGCTTTTTCTACAAGCAGCCAAATGTGTTTCTCCCCGGTATTTTTCTTTTCACTAACATCGCAAATAGCAGAAAATAAAATATCGATCCCTGTATTTTGCGTAGCGATCGTTTTTAAAACAGGTATCGTTGCCTGTTCTTCCGCAGGCTGTATTTTTTTTAACTGTACTACAAAACTTTCTGATCCCGGGCGATCACTTTTGTTTACCACGAAAATATCCGCAATTTCCATTAGCCCTGCTTTCATAGTTTGAATTTCATCACCAGCTTCCGGTACAAGCACAACTACTGTCACATCAGCAAGCCCCGCAATTTCAACTTCGCTTTGGCCAACACCCACCGTTTCAATAATTATATAATCAAACCCAAATGCCTTCATCACGTCGGTCACTTCTAAAATCGAAATACTCAGGCCGCCAAAAGAGCCACGGGTAGCTACCGAACGAATAAAAACAGAAGGATTGTTAAACCATTTATTCATCCTGATCCTGTCGCCTAAAAGTGCACCATAATTGAATGGCGAAGTAGGGTCAACACAAATAACCCCAACGGTGCAATTTCTTTGAATCATCTCACCGATCAACCCGTCGGTTATAGTGCTCTTCCCCGCACCGGGCGGGCCTGTTATCCCTATCACACGCGAACTGCCGGCAGGCAGATCAGAGAGAATTTCCAAATATCCCTTAGATTTATTTTCAACTAATGAGATAGCCCTTGCCAGGGAAAGTTGCGAACCTTTTAGAATTTGATCTACAAGTGCATGCATATTGCCAATATTCAGGAATCGTTAAAATGGTTAATGCAGATTACTGATTCTTTTACCAAAGAACCGAAAAATTTTAATGTCGTGCGGATAATCAATATAAAATGTATTGTGCGCTGTGTAATTATTAATTTTGCTTTTATTTAAATGCATGACGAATTTCATTCCCATATTTCCGCTGTCTATTGTTGTGTACCCGGGTGAATTGCTTAACCTTCACATTTTTGAACCAAGGTATAAAGAATTGATAACGGAATGTAATAAAACCAAAAAGCCATTTGGAATTCCATCGGTAATTAAAAATGCTGTTACAGAGCTGGGAACACTAATGCACATTACAGAAATAACCAAAACGTATGATAATGGCGAGATGGATATAAAAACTACAGGTGAAAAAGTTTTCAGGATTTTGGAAATAATAAATGAAGTGCCTGATAAATTATTTGGCGGAGCCATTGTAAATTATCCTGTTAACACGGCGCAGGGTAACCGGCAGCTGATGCAAAAAGTAATTAATGGAACAAGGGAATTACACAGGCTGTTGAAAGTTGAAAAGCAATTTTATAAACCCGACGACGAACTTTGGAGTTATGATGTGGCGCATCATGCCGGCCTTTCACTTGAGGAAGAATATGAACTGCTGGGCCTCATGAATGAATTACAGCGACAGGAATATTTAAAAAGACATTTGGCTAAAGTTTTACCGGTAGTTGCAGAGATGGAAACTTTGAAAGAAAGAGTAAAGTTGAACGGACATTTTAAAAATTTAGACGGCCTTAATCTGTAATCGTATATTCATTTTATATTCAAACTTAATTTTTGATAACTCTTTGTTTTGATTTTGGCAATACGCGTTTAAAATGTGCCGTATTTGAAAATAATTCTATAAAACAAATTACCGCGCTGGGTGATGACCGTGATGAGACCATCGAAGAATTGTTGAATACATTTCATCCTCAAAAAACAATTTTGTCATCGGTAATAGACCATAACCCTGGTCTTGAAAAATTATTAAATTCCCGTACCGTATTTCATAAGCTTTCATATCAATCCAAGTTGCCTTTTACAATGCCTGTTGGCAAACCTGAAACCATGGGTACCGACAGGTTGGCGCTGGCGGCGGCGGCTGTGTATTTTTATCCTTCAAAGAACAATTTAGTTATTGGTTTAGGTTCCTGTATTACCTATAATTTTATAAATAAGTATAACCAATTTATTGGGGGAAGTATATCGCCCGGGCTGGCAATGCGTTTCATATCGTTAAATAATTTCACTACAAAGCTGCCTTTAATTAAACCGGAAGAAAATTTTCCATTAATAGGATACGACACTAAAACAAATATTTTAAGTGGGGTGATTTTAGGAATGGCGAAAGAGATTGATGGGATAATAGAAGAATATAGCTACAGATACGCCAATTTTAACGTGCTTTTAAC
>JACDBU010000214.1 GCA_013694745.1 Chitinophagaceae bacterium | reverse complement strand
GGCTTTATCAAGAATTGATTTTACAACATTTGCCGCTTCTATAACCTGTTCAAAAGTATTATGTTCCGAGGGGTCAATGTCAATGATCAGATAATCGGGTGTATCAAGTGATCCAATTGTTGAATGCCAGGGATTAATTTCAATACAACCCAAATTGTTCATGTAGGTTAGCGTTGGCTGGTTATCACAAATAATATAATCTATATTTTTCTTAACGGATTCCGAAAAAAGTTTTTTACTCTTTACAAATGCAGGTGCATCTTCGCCAGCATCTTTGTGAAAAAATCCTTTTTGGTCTATACCTCCCGGGGTGCGCATAAGTGATTCCGGGCGGCCTTTCAAATACGGCAAAATATAATCTCCCATTTCCATATAATATTTAACCACATCTCCTTTTGTGATCTCATCATCCGGAAAATATAGCTTGTTCAGGTTGCTGACTTTTACTTTGTTTTTTCCAAATGAAAAAATTTTATCCGTTTCATTTACCTTTTCTTCTTTACCTGTTTTTTTTACATCACTTTTCTTAACCGTTTTAGTATTTGCCATAGTAACTTCTTTTAAGAATTTATCATTACGCAAATGAAGAAATATTGGATGGCGCAATCGCCCGTCATTGGTAACTTCTGTAAATTTTATTTCACAAATTAATTTTGGTTTTACCCAGGTAACAGGCATATTGGTTTTTATCTTTTCCCGGAAGGGCGAATTTTTTTGTACAAGTGGCTGTAACAATTCCCACATTTCTTTGAGAGATTGCTGGTTAAACCCGGAACCGGTATGACCGATATAAATGAGTTTATCCTGATTTATTATTCCTAAAACAAGCGCTCCAAAATACTTACGTGAACCAGCGGGCTCTGTATATCCTGTAATGATAGCCTCCTGCGTTTTATTATTTTTTATTTTAAGCCATTCATTGGTGCGCCTGCCCTGGTAATAAAGTCCATCGGTTTTCTTAGCCATTATACCTTCAAGGTTTTTTTCTTTACTAACCTTGAAAAATGCTTTTCCATTTTCAAAAATGTGATCAGAATATTTTATAACATCATTATCCTTAAAGTTTTTTTTAATCAATTTTTCAAGTAATTTTTTCCTTTCAAGTAAGGGCAATCCGTAGGTATTTTTTCCATTAAGAGCGAGTAGATCAAAAACATAATATTGCAGTGGGCGATGGGTATTATTTTCATAATGTTGCAGCAATTGAAATTCCGGCTGTCCCTCATCATTCAGCACAACGATCTCTCCATCAAGCACAGTATCCGCCTTTATTTTGTTTAATTCGTTCACTACAACGGGATAAGTATTTTCAAAACTTAAACCATTGCGCGAATACAATTTTACAGTTCCGTCTTCAACCTCCGAAATTGCGCGGTATCCATCCCATTTTATCTCATAAAGCCATTGTTTATCATCAAAGGGTTCTGCTGTTTCTTTTGCCAGCATTGGCTTAATAAAATCATGAAGCTTTTTGCTTTTTTGCATGGAAGTTCTCAGGAAACTTTTTTTTTAACAGGTGCAGGCCTTGATGCAGAACGCGCGGTATCTTTATTTTTGAGCAACCATTTATTTATGGGAGAATTTTTGGGCGTTTCCTTTTCACTGTTATAATCCGTATCAACGGCGTGCTCATCATTATGCTTTATAAGTAACCAGGTGTTATCTTCTTTACTTTTTAATTTTACAAGGGCAAACTCACCTTTCAATTTTTTGCCAAACATGGTTAACTTTAAATTACCAGCCTTTAAACCAGCCAGCAAATTTTTTTGTGCAGTTTTAGCATCACTGTTCTCAATATCAGCATAGGTTCCTTTATCCCATATTTCAACAATGCCTGCACCATAACCAGATGGTATAACTCCTGCAAAATCTTTATAATCGTAGGGATGATCTTCTACCATCATCGCAAGCCGTTTATCTTTAGGGTTCAATGACGGACCTTTTGGCACTGCCCAGCTTTTTAAAACACCCTGCATTTCAAGCCGAAAATCATAATGCAAATGAGAAGCCTTATGCCGCTGCACTACAAAGGAAAGTTTGGATGCAGATGATTTCTTTTTCCCTTCTGGCTCGGGAGTGAGATTAAAATTCCTTTTCTTTTTATATAATTCAAGTCCCATATTTAAGATGCTTTTTTTCTTTTTACATCAAGGCTTGCTTTCAGCTGCGACATAAGATCTTTTGTTTTACTGTGAACTACTTTCATTTCCGGAGCTTTTATCTTTTGTCCTTTTGCTTTAGCATGAATGAGTTTCAGCAGTTCATCTTTATAAGTGTCCTTATATTGTGAAATATCAAATTTTCCACTGAGCTGATTAATTAACGAGACAGCCATTTGTAATTCTGCCGGCTTCACGGTTGTTTTTTCAGGAAGGGTAAGTTCATTATGATCCCGGATTTCTTCTTCAAACCTGATGCGATTCAATACCAGGACATCTTTATCCGCTCTCAATACTGCCAGGCTTTCTTTGCTGCGCATAACAAACGTGGCAATACCTACTTTACCTGTTTTCGTTAACCCCTGGCGCAATAATTCATAAGCCCGTGTACCTGATTTATCGGGTTCAATATAATATGGTGTTTCATAGTAGATACTGCTTATTTCATCCGCTTTTACAAAATCAGAGATCTCGATGGTTTTTGTTTTTTTAGCACTGGCTGCTTCAAAATCTTTATCATCAAGCAATACATATTTACTATCCATTTTATATCCTTTTACGATATTTTCCCATGTTACTTCTTTCCCTGTTTTTTCATTTACGCGCAGGAAACGAATATTAGAATGATCTTTTTTGTCAAGCATATCCAGGCTTAAATTACTTGATTGTGTTGCGCTGTATAATTTTACGGGTATGTTAACTAGTCCAAATCCAATAGCGCCTGTCCAGATAGGTCTCATGAAAATGCGTTTTAGAATAATGTTATATGAAAGTATTATGCCTCTTTGAAGATTATCTGTCACAAAGGATTACAAGAGAATTTTGGAGAGCAAAGATCGATTATTGAGGAAATATTTCCACATGCATTTACAAAAAAACCGGCCATTTTTCAATGGCCGGTTTTAAAATATAGCATTCAAATCCTAATAACCCGGGTTTTGTTGTGACCTGATATTAGCATTAACATCAAGTTCAGTTTGTGGAATGGGTAAGATGCGCCTGAAATCTGAGTAAGGTATTGTCCTGGCAGAAGCAGGGAAATTTACACTGCGTACCACATCTCTTTTCAAACGTTGCAGATCCATATACCTGTCTCCTTCAAATGCCAATTCTTTTCTTCTTTCTGTAATGATATCTTCAAATAATTGCGCGCCTGTTGATGCAATGGCCGGAGCATTTCTGCGGCTTGTTATAAAATTTGAATAAGTAAGTGCATCAACTTCATTAGTAGTAAGGGAAGCTTCGGCAGCGATCAAATAAATTTCACTTAAACGCAATACTTTGGTATCACTAACATCGGTACCAAATGTATTTGGAAATTTATTTACAAAAATGGCGGGTATCCCACCTCTTGTTCCGGCTGCATAAAGTCCTTTTCGTACATCCGTACCCGTTAGCAGGGCATAAAAATCATCCGAAGCTAAAAAATCACCATAGCCGCTCTGGCTATAAATATTGGGAAGTGCATCAAAGCCATTGCTGCTAATTGCATCTGATGATACTTCAAAGAGCGTTTCAACTTTATCGATCCGGGGCAAGGCATTGTTCCAATAGGCAACATAATTTGCAGCAGTAACTACGGTAAATCCACCATTATTTATAACATCTAGCGCTGCCGTTTTTGCATTTGCTTTATCTCCCATGGTTAGATAAACTTTCGCCTGTAAACCCCTTGCCGCATATTTACTGAACTGCGTGGAATTTTTATAAATTGTCATCAGGGAAAAAGCCTGGGTAAGATCCGCATTGATTAAAGTATATACTTCGGATATCTTTGACCGGGGTGGAAATACAGAAACATCAAATGTGGTAATGATCGGAACGCCCAATCCATTTGGGTTATCTGTAAATGGCCTGGCAAAATAACGAACCAATGTAAAATAACATAAGGCACGGATAGCATAGGCTTCCCCTTTGTACTGGTTCACATTTATACTACCGGTAATGGTGGAATTGATGATATTATTACATCGTAATATGTCGATATATGCAGCATTCCAGAAACCTGCAATATTCCCGTCTGCAGGAATGAAAGTGTACGTATTGAATAGCGGGTAACGGTTTGAGTTTGTTAAAGACTGGTATGCATTATCAGCCATAAGATCACCGAGTAATGGTACTGTTCTGCCATAATAATCCACGTTTCTTAATCCTGAATAACCCCCTAATAGTGCAGTTGACAGATCTGATTCAGAAGCCAGGGCTGTTTGCGGCGTTAACGAAGTAGGCGGCGTTAATTCCAGGTAACTTTTTTTACAGGAATTTAAAGTGAATAAAATTATAACTACGGTAAATAGGATGGTATATTTTAAATATTTTTTCATGTCGGTTTTATTTAATTTTTAGAAGCCTAAATTTATGCCTACAGTAACTGTTCTTGGAACAAAAACATTCAAATTAGAAACACTGGTAATACCTTGTTCAGGATCAAAGGGCAGGTTTTTATCTTTAACCCAGGTAGCCAGATTTGTTCCTCTCACATAAAAGAAAGCATTCGTAATATTAAGCCTGGAAATTACTGTCTGGGGCAGTGTATATCCCAATTGCACATTCCTTAAACGGATGAAGTCGCCGCGGTGTAAATAGAAAGTTGAAAAGCTTTGAAAGCTCTTGTTACCATTATAAATGTATTTTGGTATGTCTGTAACATCACCGGGTTTTTGCCAGCGATCCAATACCCTAGCCACTTTGTTGAAGGTAGGGTTTACACCTGCGCCGATAAAGAATGATTCAAAACCGGTTTGTACATAGTTTCCTCCGCTATAATAAAGCTGTGCCTGCAGGCTAAATCCTTTATAATTCAACGTATTGGTGAGTGAGCCAAAAAAAGTTGGTGATGCGGATCCAAATAAAATACGTTTCGCTGTTGAGTACACATTTTGCTTGGCTTTTTTTGATGAGTCCGTATACCAAAGCGGATCACCATTATTAGGATCAACCCCCGCATACTGCCTTACAAAAAAAGATTGAACATCATACCCCTGGCGAATAAGAAATGCTGTACTAACAGGGCTCGGTATATCTGCATTCTTATTTGGTAGAACAAGAACCCTGTTTAAATTATGAGAATAATTAAAATCAACTATCCAGTTAAAATCCCTGGTTTGTACAGGTATTAAATTCAGACTTAATTCTACCCCTGCATTTTGAAGTTTACCTACATTTTGTCTAACAGAAGCAAAGCCTGATGTTGCGGATAAGGGAACATCGAGTAAAAGATCTGATGATATTCTTTTGTAATAATCAAAGGTAAAATTTGCCCTGTTTTTCAAAACGCTTACGTCAAGTCCTAGATCAAGTGGCCGGTTATTTTCCCATGTTAACTCAGAATTTCCAACGTTGTTTGGTGCACTACCGGGGGTGCTGTTGTAATTGAATCCAAAACCATACCCCGGAAAGTAATCATAGTTGCCGATTGATGCATTTCCAACCTTGCCGTAAGATGCCCGCAATTTCAATTGGTCGATCACAGGAATGCTTTCCATAAATTTTTCCTTATTCACATTCCACGATGCACCTATTGACCAGAAATTTCCATATTTATGATTGGGACTGAATCTTGAAGATCCATCGCGGCGATAACTTCCTGAAAGAATATATTTATCCTGGTAACTAAAATCAGCTGTTGAAAATTGTGATACAAAAGAATACTCGGATATTGTAGCTGATGCAGTTTTTGGAGTAGCCGCAGATGCAGGGTATTGCAACGCCAGTGTTAGTGGGAAACCGGTATTTTGCAGGGATGTTAAATAACCCTGTGATTTTTGGTTTTCATATCCAACTTTTACATTTACGTAAGCATCTCCGTTCTTCAAAATATTTTGATGTAAACTCAGGGTGTTGGTCCAGGTATAATTATAATAACGGGTTACGTAAGCAAATGCCCGGCCTGTAGTTGATGGATTATAGAGGATATTATTTCCGAAGGTTGGGCTGCCCGGCAAAAATGTAGCGCCATCGCCATAAAATGGATTATTGTACTGATCTTCTTCCAGGTCATCAAAATCAGCCCCGTAATTGGATTTGAAAATCAAATTATTTAAAATTTTATATTCTGCAGAAGCGCTTCCTCTTAAACTGAATTCTTTTAAGAAACGCTTATCCAATTTGGTAATAGCAACAGTATTGAAAACACTACTGGTAGGGAAATCTGGAGTCAATATGTTTAAAGAACCATCTGGTTTATACGCTGACCTTGTTGGTAAAATAAAGTAAGAACTTAAGACCGGGTTACCAAATGCACCACCGGCAAGTGGAGTGTTTTGCTGAACAAATCCACCATCAAAGTTTACACTTATGTTCAGCCTGCTGGTTGCCTGGTTACTAACTCTTATTGCAGCATTGTAACGTTTAAGATCGGAGCCGATAACAGTACCCTGCTGTTTAAAATAACCACCTGATAAATAAAAAGTTGTTTTATCACCGCCGCCGCTTGCACTTATATTATATTGCTGTTGTTGTCCCTGCCTGGTAACCGCATCAAGCCAGTTATAATCTGTTTTATTTCCATTTCCCAAAGCGGTAAGTGTCGCGTCAATTGAAGCTTGTGCAACTCCCGCATTAACCAAACCTTCGCGGGTAATGTTTATGTATTCACTTGCATTTAATGGGCGGTAGCGGTCATTTTGATACGCTGTATTATCCTGGCCAACCTCTGCATCAAATCTGAATCTTGTTTTACCCGCTCTTCCTTTTTTTGTTGTAATAATTATAACACCGTTAGCTCCACGGCTTCCATATATTGAAGTTGAAGATGCATCTTTCAATACTGTAATGCTTTCAATATCGTTAGGATTCAATGTGCTTAATAAATTGGCTGTGGTAGCAAGGCGTGATGCATCGCCTGTATTGATGATAGCACCATCTATAACCCATAACGGTGCATTGCCGGCATTGATTGAGCTTATGCCCCTGATACGTATATCCTGTGTAGATCCAGGAGCACCGGATCCGGCAACAGATTGTAAGCCGGGAACCAATCCCTGTAATCCTTTATCAATGGAAGTGAATGGTTTATTTTCTACTTCAGCGGCTTTAACCGTATTTATCGACCCGGTTGTAAGTGCTTTTTTTTGTGTACCGTAACCAACTATTACTACTTCTTCCAGGTTACCACTTTTTGGGATCAATGTTACTGTTACATTTCCCGAAGCATTGATCGCAACATCCTGTGTTGTCATATCAATAGAAGATATTAATAATGATTTTGTATTTGGAGGAACACTTAAACTAAAAGATCCGTCGGTGTTGGTAGTAACACCTCTTCTTGATCCTTTTGCCAAAACAGATGCGCCTTGTACAGGCCTTCCTTTGTCATCTGTAACTTTACCACTTACATTCCGGTTTTGTGCCTGTGAAGTCAATAGCAATAGAAGCATTGCTGACAGCAATAAAAATTTTCTCATGTGCAATTAGTTTAATTAATTGTTATCGGCAAATATATCCGATGAATATTTAAATTAACAAATATTTGACAATTTAATTATGCACTTAGCTGCTTATAGGATTTTTAGAAGAAGTAGGAGAATTTCCGATCATCAATAAAACAGGAAGTAAAACAAGATTGGTGATGGTTGCAACAAATAAAGTTACCGAAGTAAGCCATCCCAATGCCTGGGTTCCACCAAATCCGCTAAAGCAGAATATAATGAACCCTGCCACCAAAACCATTGATGTGTATAAAATACTTAAGCCGGTATGTTTAATAGTTTCACTAACAGTAAGTACTACATTGTTTTTATTTTGTGGGAGCTCCTGTTTATAATTTACGAGAAACCGGATAGTAACATCAATGGCGATACCGAGTGCCACACTAAAAACCAATACAGTAGAAGGTTTTAACCGGATACCGGCCCATCCCATTATACCGGCTGTTACAATAAGCGGGATAACATTAGGTATGAGTGAGCAAAAAAGAATGCGCACCGATTTAAATAAATAAAGCATACACAAGGCAATTAGCAAAAAAGCCCAGCCTATACTTTCTTTTAATCCATTAATGATAAAACGGCTTCCTTCTAAAAAGGTAATACTTGTGCCGGTAAGAGTAACCTTGTATTTTGAGGAATCAAATAATGTATTAGCCCGTTGCTGGATCCCTTCAAGTATAACGGGTAATCTTTTAGTGCCTACATCTGCCATGTTAATACTAACCCGTGTACTTTGCCTGGCCGTATCCATAAAACTTGTAAGCAATTTGGTAAGATTATTTTTTGATGAGCTGTCGTTGCCAGGCTTTAAATACTGGCCAACAAACGCGGCATCAAACGAATTGGGCAAACTATAATTAGCTGTATCGCCATCATAAAAAGCCTGCTTTACAAATTTTAATCCTTCGGCAATGGAAAGCGGGCGGGCCAATTCATTTTGGGCAGTAATATATTGCGACAACGAATCTATCTTTTCCATAACGGGTAATGCCCTGGCGCCCGCAAGACCATAGCGCTTTTTTGTATCTACAACAATTTCAAGAGGCATTACTCCTTTGAAGTTTTTCTCAAAGTATTTGAGATCGGTGTAAATTTTATCTGTCTTGGGAAGATCATCTACAATAAATCCTTCACTTTGCAATCGAAAGATGCCTGCAACAGAGAAGATGAGCACAACTAACGTTACCGCGTACACGATAGTTTTATGATGCATCACCCACTGCTCTATTTTTAACAGTAACGCAGTAAGCCACCGGTTATCCAGGTATTTTGTCTGGCCGGCTTTTGGCACAGGCAGAAAACTTAAAACGGCAGGCAGCAGGATAAATGAAATAACAAAGATCATCATGATGCTAATGCCCGCCACTGCACCAAACTCTTTTAAAATAGAACTTTTTGTGAAGGCGAATACGGCAAAACCTATAGCGGCAGTGAGGTTACAGAATAAGGTAACCACACCCATTTTACTCACCATATCAACCAATGATTGATTTTTATCAGTGGTAAGCCGGTAAGTAGAATGGTATTTATTAAGAAAATAAATGCAGTTTGGAATACCAATTACCACTATAAGCGGCGGTATAAGTGCATTGAGTAAAGTGATTTTGTAATGGAATAATTCAAGGATCCCAAACCCCCAGATCACACCAATAATAACCACCAGCAGCGATAATATAGCCGTACTAACCGACCTGAAAAAAATCAGCAAAATAAAGGCTGATAAAGCAAGTGAACCCAGCAGGAACCATCGCAATTCTTTTGCGATACGATTTGCCACAAGGGTGCGTATCAATGGAAGTCCGCTTAAGTGAGTTTGAATTTTTGTGTTTGTAGTAAACGCATCGCTTAAGCGGATGATATTATTTACCACCTCGGTTCTGCCCGCAGAATTCAACACGTCTTTATTAATGCGCACTGCCGTTATATAAGCATTGGTTTTTCCTGAAGTGTCCGTGAGCACAGGATTATACAAGAGTGTTTTATAAAAAGGAAGAATGAAGAGTATTTTTTCACCACTATCTATTCGCTCTTGTGTAAGATCAACTTTAGTAAAAATGGGATGAGAGACCAGTTTTTCTGAAGCGCTGTCCTTGGTAAGATTTACCGCTGAAACAATACTCAGAACATCCTCAACATGCGGAACATTTTTTAGATCCTCCTGGAATTTGGCAAACGAATTAAAGGTATTAAGCTCAAATATTTTATCACTTTCAATGGCGATCACCAGCAGGTTTCCATCGTCACCAAATTTGTCTCTGAATGCCTGGTACTCTTTGTATTTAGGATTATCTGTTGGTATGGCTTTAGCAAATTCATAGCTCAGTTTTACCTGGCTGGCAAAATATCCCATCACAACAGTTGACGCAAATAAAATTATGAGCAATACTACCCGGTTGCGTAAAACAAATCTTGCTAATTTTTGCCACATATATATTATAAAGGCAGCAAAGATACAGGGATGCAGGGATACAACGTGCAGGGATGCAGGCGATTAAAGAGCAGTAACACAATGATTCACTGCTGCAGGTTACAAGAAACAGTAACTTTGAAACGCAGTATTTTTCCTCATAGTTATGATCTACAAAACCAAAGGCATCGTTTTACGGCCGGTTAAATATGGAGAAACGTCTTTGATTGTAAGTATTTTCACCAGCCTTTTCGGCATACAGTCTTACCTCATCAATGGGGTACGTACGAGCGGAAAAACTACCAAAGCACATTTGTACCAGCCTGCATCTGTTTTAGAAATGGAAGTGTATCATAAAGAATTAAAAAATTTGCAGCGCATCAAAGAATCGAGATGGAATTATTTATACCAAACAATATTTTCAGACGTAACAAAAAATGCTGTTGCCTTATACATGGTTGAGTTGTTGCAAAAATGTTTGAAACAGCCGGAGCAAAACACTGATCTTTTTAATTTTTGTGAAGATGCATTTATGCAACTTGATGTAAGTGATCCGATTGTTACCGCCAATTTTCCATTATACTTTTGTTTGCAGCTTGCATCCTTTTTGGGGTTAAGACTTTCCGATGATCATTCTGCTAAAAATATCTACATGGATCTGGAGGAAGGAAGATTCATTGATCACATACCGGCGCATCACCATTTCCTGGATACTGATCTCTCTTCCCATATTTCTCAATTATTGAAAGCACAACATCCCGAAGAACTTTATGAAATTAAACTGAACCATGTAACGAGGAGAAAATTGCTTTTTGCATTGCATGATTTTTATGGCCTGCATATCCAGGATTTTGGTACCATGAAAACCTTACACATCCTGCACGAGGTGCTTGGATAACTTAATTATAAAATTCTTTCCGCCGTGGATCTTTGTTCTAATTTGCCTTCAGCCACATTTTTTATCAATACTACCCCGGGTATCTTTCCTTTTTCAAAACTGCCAAACATTTTATCAAACTGTAGCGCCCTGGCACCATTTAAGGTTGCCCACTTTAATAAACTGCTTAGCGTGATAGCCGGGAAATTTTTACTTATCGTTTTTAATTCTTCCAGGATATTTAAGTGGTGATTAGAGGCAAGGCTGTCTGTGCCAACTACCAGGTTGCCATTATTTTGCATCAACATTTCTACCGGCGGTATTGCCCCTTCTATGTATTTATTAGCATTGGCACAAATACAAAATGAAATTAACTGACCCTGGTAAATTTGCTTGTTTATAAATGTAACATCGGCTGCTGAAGTAAAAGTATTGTGTACAAGAATAATGCTTTGCACTTTTGCCAGTCTTTTAAAATACGATTGTACACTTGTTTTTTTACTTACTTTAAAATGCGAATTATCTATATTCATCAACCGGTACATTTTTATAAGATCACCGGATCCTTTCAAAAAAAATTCATCTTCAAATGGTGTTTCCTGGTTGTGAATACTGATAACTTTATTTTGATCAAAGTTTGTTATTAATTTCCAAAGATTATCAGATACAGAATAGGGTGCGTGCGGCACGATAGAAGTTGAAGAATGCAGTTTATCACCGGATCTAAAATCCTTTGACTCTTGACTATTACCTATTGCCCCTTGCCCATTGCCCTTTGCCCCTTGCCTATTCAATTCACTAAACTCATTGTATAAGCTCATCGCCCTTTCAAACCTTATGCCCGCAACAGACGGATCCCATCCACTGGTTTCCACAAAATTATAATACAATATCCTTTGTGTTGATTTTTGTTGTAGCGTTAAAAGATTATTACAAATATCTCCAACAGCCACTATCCCATTTGCTAACATCTCATTTTCTGCAGACGTTATTGCCTCCAGCATTTTTTCTTCAGAAAAATTTCTTTTGGTTACTACCTCAAAAACAAAATCTACCAGGCCAGTTCTTTCAGGTACAAGCCCCTTCATATGACTTAATTCAAGGTGGCAATGTGCATTAATGAAACCAGGAGATAGTATTCCAGTTAAAAATTCAACGTTGT
Organism: Chitinophagaceae bacterium; assembly: GCA_013694745.1. GTDB lineage: Bacteria > Bacteroidota > Bacteroidia > Chitinophagales > Chitinophagaceae > Ginsengibacter. The sequence continues at coordinate 533 of JACDBU010000214.1, read as the reverse complement.
CCCCGGCATTTTCTCCATCAACGATTGCCTCCACTTCTCCATTTATTTTTGTGATAAGAACTTTGTCATTGCCAAACATCTCTGTTCCGGTAAACAAATGATCTGCTTTAAATTTTCTAAACAAAATGATTAATGGTTATGCTGTAAATTTGCCGAAATTTTATGGAAGCTGTTATATTAATTTATTTACAGCGTACAATTCATTTTTTCAAAAAGGGGAAATACAAAGGGGCATCAATATGTTAGATAAACTGGCAGCAATAAAAGCAAGATTTGACGAGCTTGGCATTGCGTTAACAAACCCTGAAGTTGTTAGCGATAATAAAAAATATACCCTGCTCAGCAAAGAGTACCGGAGCCTGGAAAAAATTGTAAAAATCAGGTCGCTATATGCTAAGGTGCTTGATGATATTGACTTTAACAGGGAAATGATCAACAGCGATGACCTGGAAATGCGGGAGCTTGCCAAGGAAGAATTACCGGGATTACAGGAACAGAAAGACAAGCTGGAAAAACAGATACGCACCATGCTG
>JACDBU010000209.1 GCA_013694745.1 Chitinophagaceae bacterium | reverse complement strand
GTAATACGGGTACACGGTTTTTGAGGATCAGGAATCCTACTAAAAGCAACACAGACCACAATAAAAAAATCCCGACAATAAAATACAGAAGGTACAAGCCATAAAAAGAAAATACTTCCAATCCCTTGGTTGCGATCACTGCAGCGATGGCACCAAAAACGCCGAAAGGCGCAAAATTCATAACATAACCAACCATTTTTAAAATAATATGAGAAACACCTTCCAGGGCTTTGATAACCGGCTTTGCGTAATCACCAATCGTTGTGGCAGCAATACCAAAAAATATACTGAATACCACCAATTGCAGAATTTCATTATTGGCCATGGCATCAACAACACTTTTTGGAAATACATGTTCAACAAATTTGCTTATTGAAAATTCCTGCGTTTTTGTAACCAGTTCTTTTGCACCGTTCATATCTGCATTACTAAGGTCAATAGCTGTTCCTGGATGAAAAAAATTAACCAGCATCATGCCCAGTAACAGGCTAACAAGAGAAGCGGAAACAAACCAGAGCAAGGCTTTGCCGCCTATGCGACCCACCGTTTTAAGATCACCAAGCTTTGCTATGCCAACAACCAGTGTTGAAAAAACAAGAGGAGCAATTATCATCTGCACCAGCCGGAGGAAAACGGTGGTAAGCAGTTTAATGTTGTCTGAAAATGTTTTTATAAAAGCGGGAGTTGCAGTTCGGTGAACGATATAACCAAGCAATATACCGGCTATCATTGCAATAAGAATAAACAAAGTAAGTTTGCTTTTCTTCCGTGGTATTGTATCCATCATTTATGCAATTGGTTTTGCAATATAATATTTATAATGTGTTATAAACTTCGGCAAAGGAAAATTGTACATGTGGTGGGTTTTTTAAAAATTAAATCGCTATTTTTCCATTCTATTATTTCATAACAAACAATAATCTGATATGAGTTTATTTATAAAGAAACCAATGAGCGATTTAATGGCTGATTCTGCTGACTCAGGAAATGGGCTAAAGCGTACACTTAGCTCAGGCTCCCTTGTAGCCCTGGGGATAGGTGCCATTATTGGAGCTGGTTTATTTGTAAGAACGGCTGCAGCAGCAGCCCAAAATGCAGGCCCATCGGTTACCTTAGGATTTATAGTAGCTGCAATAGGTTGTGCTTTGGCCGGATTATGTTATGCTGAACTTTCATCATCCATCCCTATTTCCGGGAGTGCCTATACCTATACTTATGCAACAATGGGCGAACTCATGGCATGGATAATTGGATGGGATCTTGTACTGGAATATGCAGTTGGTGCCGCAACGGTAGGTATAGCCTGGAGCGAATACCTGAATAATTTATTGGTACATGTTTTACATCTTAAAGCAATTCCTTATCAATGGTGCCACAGTCCTTTTGAACATTCTATTGATGGAATTCATGGCATAATGAATATTCCTGCATTTGGCATCATTGCTTTACTAAGCTTGCTATTGATAAAAGGAACAAAAGAATCTGCGTTTGTAAATGGAATAATTGTAATTACAAAAGTTGCGATCGTTGTACTCATTATAATTTTTGGATGGGGATTTATAAATTCTACCAATCATACACCTTATATACCTGAACCTTCAACTTATACAGATCAACAGGGTGTTGCACATAATTATGGTGGAATAATGGGAATACTGGGTGCGGCTGGTGTTGTATTTTTTGCTTTCATCGGTTTTGATGCAGTGAGTACGGCTGCACAGGAGACAAAAGATCCAAAAAAAGCAATGCCAATTGGCATATTGGGTTCGCTGGCAATTTGTACGGTACTGTATATTTTATTTGCACATGTTTTAACAGGACTAGCACCAGTTGAATTTTTTAGAACAACAGGAAAAGAAGCCTCAGTAGTAAAGGCAATTGAAACTTTTATGCCGGGTTATTCCTGGCTTGGAAAATTAGTTACAGTTGCTATCCTGGCTGGTTTTTCATCGGTTATCCTGGTTATGCTTCTTGGGCAAAGCAGGGTTTTCTTTTCTATGAGCCGGGATGGTTTGGTGCCAAAAGTTTTTAGTAAAGTTCATCCAAAATTTAAAACACCTTATAAAGCAAATTTGATCTTCCTTGTTGTTGTTGGCGCTTTTGCCGCATTTATTCCTGGCGATATTGTTGGCGATATGACAAGCATTGGAACTTTATTTGCCTTTATGCTGGTATGTGCTGCGGTGATAATTTTAAGAAAATCTGATCCTGATATGCCAAGGGCATTTAAAACACCATTAGTACCATTCGTACCCATTCTTGGTATTCTTGTTTGTGGGGCTATGATCTTTGGATTAGGCTGGACGAATTGGTTGAGATTAGGCGGATGGCTGGTTATAGGTTTTGTAATTTACTTTGGATACAGCAGGAGACACAGTCTTTTGCAAAAAGGATTGCATGTGAAGCCAAAAGATCCTAAAGATTTTTTAAATCCATAATATTAAAATATAAAAAGCCCGGAAGATCAAAATCTTTCCGGGCCTTTTTTATTGCTCTTTTTTACATTATTTTATTTCGATCTCATCAATGAAAAGATGGGAATCATTTCCGGCTCCTTCATGCCATGCAGGCAGTTTGCCGTATTGAACAGCTTTTAATTTTACATACCTGGCTGGTGCGGCTGCAAAAGTTGCCTGAACAACTTTAATTTGAACTTTTAGATCTTCTATCGGTAAAAAATTACTTTGATCGTATACAGGTTTATAATTTTTACCATCAGTAGATATTTCAACAATAACTTCTTTTGGCATTATGATCCAGGCGCCGGTATCCTGCAGAAAATCCGCTGTTACGGCAGAAATATCCTGTTGTTTTTTTAGATCAATAATTACTTCCAGGTTATCTTTTTGATATCCCTGCCAGTTTCCTTTTCGCCAGTTAACAGTTCCTTTCATTTCGTCGATGAAGGCATCATGCCCGCTGGCAGGGTATTCCTGCTCGTAAGGAGTTGGGGATATAATACTCCAGTTGTGCGAAAGATGATGGAACTTTGCGGTTGTTATCTTGCTACGCTCGCCTTTTTCATTTACGGCAAATGATTTGATGATGGTGCTGTTAGCAATAGGGAATGGTTGCCTATATAAATTTGTTCCGGATATTACAGGGTCATCTCCATTAAGCGTATAATAAATTTTTACGCCTTGCTGTGCCGAATAAATTTTTATGTGTTTTGGCTCATAGAAACTTTCTTCGCCACCGTAAATAACGGGATTTAATACAATTTTGTCATCAGTTATAGCCGTTGTGGGAATATTTTCACTGCCGAATAAGGAGGGTTTATTGCCCATTGCAAAACTCATAATGCCGCCTTTCATAATATCAAAATGCGAAAAATATGATTTCGGGTATGCCTTACCGTTAAGCATTGCAGACTGGATGTAAAAATTTTTATCACTTGTCTCTTTCGCATCGATCGTAAACGTTTTGCCATTTTCCAGATGCAAGACAACTTGCTTAAACAACGGTGTGCCGATCATATAATCTGTTGTGCCTGGCGTAACCGGGTAAAAGCCCATTGCGCTTAAAACATACCAGGCACTCATCTGGCCACAGTCTTCATTTCCGGCAAGTCCATCAGGTGCATCATGGTACATTTCGGTCATTACCTGGTGTATCTTCTCCTGGGTCTTATATGCCTTGCCGGTAAAATTATACAGGTAAATGATGTGGTGGCTGGGTTCGTTTCCGTGTGCATACTGCCCTATCTGGCCGGATATATCGCTCTGCTCCCGGCCGGTGGTCTTTGTGGTTTCGGTAAAGAGACTATCGAGCTTTCTTTCAAGCCGCTGCCGGCCACCTAACTGTAACGTATACCCGCTAATATCCTGCGGTACGTAAAAACTATATTGCCATGAATTGGCTTCGGTAAAATTATTATTCACTTCCCGTGGGTCGAAAGGTGTTATCCAGTTCCCGTTTTTCTTTGGCCGCATAAATCCACTTTGCGGGTCGAGCAAATTTTTATAAGCCTGCGCCCGCTTTATATAGACATTGTAATCATTTTCATTACCCGTGCTTTTTGCAAAGGTGGCTATACACCAGTCATCGTAAGCATATTCCAGCGTTTTTGAAACACTTTCATTTTCATCTTCGGCTTCCAGGTAACCATGGTCCATTAATGCAGACAATCCATACCTGTTGCCAGTTGCGCCTTTTTCCATCGCTTCCAGCGCCAGCTTTTTATCAAACTTATCAATGCCTTTCATGCTAGCATCTACTATCACGGGCACAGAATGGTACCCGATCATACAATCGGTTTCATTGCTGCTAAGTTCCCAGACGGGCAACCGCCCACCATCCTTATATTCGGTTAAAAAGGTTTTAATATAATCCAGTGTGCGTGCCTGGTCTATAATTGTATAGAGCGGATGACAAGCCCTGTAAGTATCCCATAAAGAAAAAACCGTGTAATACGTAAAGCCGTTTGTCGTATGAATTTTATTATCCCTGCCGCGGTATTCACCATCAACATCATTGGCAACATTTGGTACAACCATTGTGTGATACAGGGCAGTGTAAAAAGTGCGGAGATTCGCATTGCTCCCTCCGGATACTTCTATCCTGCTTAATTCTTTATTCCAGCTTTTTTCTGCATCTGTTCTTACCTGGTCAAAATTCCAGCCTGGCAATTCACTTTCTAAATTCTTTCTTGCTCCCTCAATACTTACCATAGAAATGCCAACTTTTACCATGATAGGTTCTTTGTCTTTTGTAGAAAATTGAAACCATACCTTGATATTAGTTGCATTTTTCTCAGTGAGATTATTTTCTAAGATATTATTTACCCAAATACCTTTAGACATAAAAGGTTTAGAGAATTCCATAACAAAGTAAATATGCTGGTCCATGGCCCAGTCCTGGCTTCTTCGCATGCCTTCAACCTTGTTATCACCAATAATTTTTACAGATGATTCTAAAACTTTGTCACGGTGCTGCAGGTCTAAAATTATGTCTGATTTATTTCCTGCGGCAAATGTGTACCGGTGCAGCCCTACTCTTGTTGTAGTTGTTAGTTCTGCTAAAATATTATTATCCAGCTTTACAGAATAAAATCCTGGTGAGGCCTTTTCATTTGTATGTGAAAATTTTGACCCGTAAATTTTATTATCGGGTGAAGGTTCGCCGGTCATGGGCATTAGCAGTATATCTCCATAATCACTGCATCCTGTTCCGCTTAAATGCGTATGCGTAAACCCATAAATATAATTATCAGAATAATGATAGCCACTGCATCCGTCCCAACCTTCCAAACGGGTATCTGGGCTCAATTGTACCATACCATGCGGCATTACAGCGCCAGGATAAGTATGACCATGTCCACCCGTTCCAATAAATGGATCAACAAATTTTGCAAAATTATTTTGAGCGGTTACGGTGTTGGTAATACAAAAAAGAAAAAGAATAAATTTGAAGTTTTTGATCATCAGCAAGATTTTTCACAAGGTAAATTAAAGTCCATTAATGTACGTGCACTCATTTTGACTGGGGACTAAAACCACTGGAAAGGTGTACAAAAGATAAGAAAAAAAATATGTCGGGGCCGGAAGCTACAGGCAATACATAACCCTGATTATGCAACAATAATAGTTGTGGAAATCACTAATATTTACGATTAATGTCAAAATTATTTTAAAAAGAAAAAGCGACAATTAACATTGTCGCTTTGTTTTGGATCGAATTTTTAGTACAAAATTTTACTAAATAATTATGATTATTTTAATATCATCAGATAATATTAAAATGGAAGATCATCAGCGGGTTCTGCACTATCAACAGAGGACGAAGAAAATGCAGGGGCATGATTGGCTGTAGCGCCAGCCATAGCAGGTGCATTACCTTGTGAG
>JACDBU010000207.1 GCA_013694745.1 Chitinophagaceae bacterium | reverse complement strand
ACCTCACACAACGCCCATGGTATTTCAGCCAGATCTTCGCAGATACAAAAAATGAAAATGTGGTCTATGTTTTAAATGTTGAATTTTTCCGGTCCATCGATGGTGGAACAAGCTGGAATAAAATACAAAACAGGCATGGAGATAATCATGATATGTGGATCAACCCGGATGATGCAAACAACTGGATAATGGGTGATGATGGCGGCCCCCAGGTAACATTTGATGCAGGTAAAAATTTCACTGATGTTGATCTGCCAACGGCACAATTTTATCACGTTACCCTTGATAATGATTTTCCGTTTGGTGTGTATGGACCGCAGCAGGACAACAGCAGCATTAAAATAAAAAGCGGCACAGCCGGTGGGTCTATCGGTGCCGGTGATTGGTATCCCGTTGCCGGTGGTGAAGCAGGTTACATCGTTTCTGATCCTGCAAACCCCGACATCACTTACGGGGGAGAATACGACGGACAGATAAGTACATACAACAAGAAAACAGAGCAATACCGGATGGTGAGTGTATACCCGGAACTGCATAGCGGCGAAGGTGCCATCGTTCATAAATACCGTTTCAACTGGACCATGCCCATTGCATTTTCACCGCACGATCCAAAAATGTTGTATGCCACATCAGATATAGTTCATCGAACAAAAGATGGTGGCCAAACATGGGAAGATATTTCTCCTGATCTCACGCGGCATGATCCTAAAACATTGACTGCAAGTGGTGGCCCTGTAACCCTTGATAACACAGGTGCTGAAACCTATGCCACCATTTTTGCAATTGCGGAAAGTAGTGTTCAACAGGGTGTAATATGGACAGGCAGTGATGATGGACTGGTTGAGGTTACCAGGAATGATGGAAAAAACTGGACAAATGTTACACCGAAAAATTTACCTGAATGGGCATTGATAAGTTATGTTGAGCCTTCGCATTTTGATGCGGCAACCTGTTATGTATCCGCCACCCGTTATAAAACTGATGATAACAAACCTTATCTTTTTAAAACAAATAATTACGGTTCCACCTGGAGCTTAATTACAACAGGACTTCCGCAAAACATGTACACCCGCTGCGTTAGGGAAGATCCCGAACATAAAAATATTTTATATGCAGGCACGGAAACCGGCATCTATATTTCATTTAATGAAGGGGCAAGCTGGCAAAGCCTGCAATTGAATTTGCCCATAACGCCTGTACATGATATACAAATTCAAAAAAGAGATAAGGCTTTGGTAATTGCTACCCACGGCCGGTCTTTCTGGATACTGGACGATATCACGCCATTGTACCAGCTCAATGATGATATTGTAAAAAGTAAAACATATTTATTTCAGCCACGCTTCGCCTACCGGGCACCCGGAGTACAATTGTTAGATCCTTTTATGCAGGCAGGTACCAATGCTCCAAGTGGTGTGATGGTGCGATATTATTTAAAGGACTCAACAGACAAGGAAGTAAAACTTAGATTCCTTAACAGTAAAGGAGACAGCATAATCACCTATTCTTCAAAAAAAGATGTGAAAGGCTTGTGGACCCCACCTGCAAAAGAATATCATGTAAACAAGAAAGCCATCCCTCCTACTATTTTAAGATCGAATGCAGGAATGAATTCATTTACCTGGAACATGACCTATCCCGATGCAAAAGGTGATACGAGTGGAACATTTGAAGGGACATATTCCGGGCCTAAAGCCATACCGGGAGATTATAAAGTGCAATTGATCGTAAACAATGAAGTATTGCAAACGCAGGATTTCAAAATTATCAATGATCCAAGAAGCGATTTTAATGCAACCGACCTGCAACAACAATTTGACCTGGCGATGAAGATCCATAATAAGCAAATGGAAATTTATAACACGCTGAAACAATTGCGTAGTGTGCAGGAACAGGTTAAATCTTTTATGAACAGCTTTGATGATTCTGCAAAAGCGTTGCCTTATAAATCCCTTGCAAAATATATCACCGATACCGCAAAGATGATAGAAGGAAAAATTTACAACCAGAAAATTAAAGCCAATGAAGATGATCTTCGCTATCCTGTGGCACTTGGTGAAAAACTATCGGGACTAAAAGGTGCTGTGTTAAGCGCCGATTCAAAACCTACGGCATCTATGTATGTATCATTTAATTCATTGAGCGAACGGATTGATGTTTGGATAAACAGGTGGAAAGAATTAGTGAGAACTAAAGTTGCTGAGTTAAATACAAAGGCAGGAAATGCCACCAGGATGGCAGTTGAGATCAAAGAAAAATAAAATAGTTTGTAAAATACTTATTGAAAGATTATTACCAGTCTTTCTTAGGTTTATCTGGTGCGGCTACCCGAACTTTTTTTAATTTATCCTGTAATTCTTTTTCATGCTCAAGCAATGATTTTAATTTTTCATCAGCATCCTGTTGAGAAATTTTTGATGGCTGTGGTTTAGGATCCTCATTTTGCTTTTGCTTTTTATCCTGGTCGTTTTTTTGCGACTTATTATTATTTTGATCAGCTGACTTTTGCTGCTGCTTTTGTTGTTTCAGCGCTCTCTCAAGATTTTGTCGCGCGTCTTCATCAGTTGGTAACAATTTCAAAGCATTTTTATAAGCCGTAATACATTCAGGTAACTTGTTTTGCTTTTGCAAAGTGACCCCGGAATTATAATATATTTTTTCTTTAGTGTTATTATCTTTTGTATTCTTAACAGAAGATTCATACGATTTTAAGGCGTCATCTGTTTTGTTCTTTCTATATAAAGCATTCCCGAGATTAAAAGAGGCTATCGCATTTGCTGGTTCTCTTGCCAGGGCCTTCTGGTATTGGCCGACAGCATTATCATATTGTTTTATTTTATAAGCTTCATTGCCTTTAATTATGGCTTTGGTACCACTTTGCGCAAACGAATTATTGATCACTAATAATAAAAGAAGTGTAACGGTACTTTTCGTTATGACACGATTTGTTTTTATTTTTTTTCTTTCAGGAAAAAATAGTTCAGCAACCAGTAATATTAATGCACCCAGTAAAAAATACCAGAAATAACTTTCATTTATCGCAAAAGAAGAATCGACTAATGATGTTTGTCCCATTCCGGCTAATTTTTTATTCATATTACCGGCAACAACATCAGCACTTGTAAAAAGCTGGTATAGGCCATTGCCGGTTTGTGCAATGGTCCGTAATTCCTCTTCATTTAATTTGGTGATGACCATGTTACCATTTTCATCTTTTTTATAACCGCCGGGAGTTTCTGCATCCCTGATCGGTGAACCTTGCGGTGAGCCAATGCCTATTGTATTAACCATCACACCTTCTTCACTTAATTCTTTCGTAACCTTTATAGCATCCTCATCATGATCTTCGCCATCAGTAATTAAAATAATTGTCCGATATTTTTTTTCTTTTGTATTAAAGGCGGAATAACACATTTTAAGTGCTTCGCTGATCACGGTTCCCTGGGTAGGAACATCAGAGGGGGAGGCAGCAGAGAGATACATCTTTGCAGCTGAATGGTCTGTGGTCATCGGCATTTGTAAATAGGCCCTTCCCGCAAATATTACAATACCGATCCTGTCATCACCCAGCCTGTCAATTAACTTACTTATAATCTGCTTGGCACGTTCCAGGCGGCTGGGCTTGATGTCATCCGCGAGCATGCTGTTGCTCACATCCAGTGCAATCATTACATCAATTCCGTTGCGGTTTACTTTTTGTTCACCGGTGGGCAGTACCAGATTGGCCAGGGCCAAAACACATAAGGCAAACCCCAGTACGATCAGCGTGAATTTGAGTGCAAAATATTTCTGTGAAAATCCTTGCACCAGTTGGTTTACGAG
>JACDBU010000173.1 GCA_013694745.1 Chitinophagaceae bacterium | reverse complement strand
GACCTGCGCCGCTGGTGCAGCAATGTTTGCAGCAACAGCTGCCGGCATTTATGAAAAAGTGGAAGATGCGATGGAAGCTATGGGACAAGGATTTGACAAAGAATATTTTCCCGATAAAGAAAAGGTGCCGGTTTACAAAAAGAGGTTTGAAAAATACCGCGGGTTAGGCAAATGCATTGAACAACAAATAATGTTTTAGACAATGGCTCAATCAAAATATGAACACATTCAGCAGGAAGCATATGATGCCAATATGCAATTACCCAAATTAGGATTAGTACTTTTTACATTCGGCAATGTGAGTGCTGCGGATAGTTCATTGGGTGTGTTTGCAATAAAACCGAGCGGTGTACCTTATGAAGAACTTACTCCGGCTAAAATGGTAATCGTCGACTTTGATGGAAACACTGTTGAAGGAAATTTGCGCCCTTCATCTGATACAAAAACCCATGCCTTGCTTTATAAACACTGGGATAAGATTAACGGTATAGCACACACGCATTCAACTTATGCAACTGCATGGGCACAGGCGCAAACTGATATTCCTATTTTTGGAACTACACATGCTGATCATAACACAGTAGATATTCCCTGTGCGCCGCCCATGGATGATGAAATGATACAGGGAGATTATGAATATCAAACAGGCTTCCAGATCATGAATTGTTTTAAAGAAAAAGGATTAAGCTACGGAGAGGTGGAAATGATATTGGTTGGAAACCATGCACCATTTACGTGGGGCAAGTCTGCTGCGAAGGCGGTATACAATAGTGCGGTTCTTGAGAGCATTGCAAAAATGGCTTATCTCACGCAATCCATTAATGCAAATACGTTGCGGTTAAAGGACGCTTTAATAAAAAAGCATTATGAACGTAAGCATGGGGCCGACAGTTATTATGGCCAATGATCAATCATATATTCATATCAACTAAGTGGAATAAAATATGAAACGAATACTTTTCCCGATCTTTTTTCTTGGCAACACTTTGTTATATGCGCAACAAAAAGATTATCCTTATGTCGCACTTCCATTTAATAAAGTAAAGCTTACAGATAATTTCTGGCTTCCAAGAATTAAGATAAATCATACTGTTACCATTCCTGCTTCCTTTGAAAGATGTGAAAAAACGGGACGTGTAAAGAATTTTGTGATGGCTGCAGAAAGGTCTGGTAAATTTTGTACCATCTATCCTTTCGATGATACGGATATTTATAAAACCATCGAAGGCGCTTCCTATTCATTAAGTTTATTTCCAGATCCAAAGTTGAAAAAATATGTTGATTCATTGATCACAATAATTGCAGCAGCCCAGGAAAGCGATGGTTATTTATACACCGCAAGAACAATAAATCCAAATGATGTTGGCCCATGGGTAGGAAAAGTAAGATGGGAAAAAGAAAGAGAGCTCAGCCATGAATTATATAATGCGGGTCATATGTACGAGGCCGCAGCGGCTCACTATTTGGCTACAGGTGAAAAATCATTTTTAAATATCGCCATAAAAAATGCTGACCTTGTTTGTTCCGTGTTTGGCCCTGATAAAAAACATGTTGCTCCCGGTCATGAAGTAGTAGAGATGGGCCTTGTGAAATTATATCGCATCACCGGCAAAAAGGAATACCTCCAAACAGCAAAGTTCTTTGTGGAAGAGAGAGGCCACTACAAAGGATACGATTCTACCAGTAACGATGAATGGAAAAATGGAATGTATTGGCAGGATGATAAGCCAGTGGTTGAACAAAATGAAGCAGAAGGACATGCAGTGCGTGCCGGCTATTTATATTCCGCAATGGCTGATGTTGCAGCATTAACAGGCGATGCAAAATTGTTGAGTGCGATTGATACGATTTGGAACAACATGGTAACAAAGAAAATTTATGTGCAGGGAGGGTCAGGAGCTGTGGGTTCCGGCGAACGTTATGGAGCAAATTATGAATTACCCAACACGACCGCTTATAACGAAACTTGTGCTGCTATTGCCAATGTTTTCTGGAATGAAAGAATGTTTTTATTGCATGGCGATTCAAAGTATATTGACGTATTAGAAAAGATTTTATACAATGGATTGATATCGGGCGTAGGGCTCGATGGTAAATCTTTTTTTTATACAAACGCGATGCAAATTAAAAATAGTTTTTCTCACCCCGATATGGAAGCAGAGCGGTCCGGGTGGTTTCCGTGCTCCTGTTGCCCAACTAATGTTGTGAGGTTATTACCTTCAGTGCCTGGCTATATGTATGCGCAAAAGGATGATAAAATTTTTGCGAATTTATTTATCAGCGGGAGCGCCACATTATATATTTCAGGGAAGCCTGTTGAGATTACCCAACAAAATAATTATCCCTGGGATGGCGATCTTAAATTTTCGGTTAATACAAAAAGCCCTCTTCCATTTTCTTTGATGTTACGCATTCCTGGTTGGGCAAAGAATGAGGCCATGCCATCAGATTTATATTCATTTCAAAATATTTCTGATAAAAAAGTAATCGTAAAAATCAATCACAAAGAAGTGGATTATAATGTTGAAAATGGATATGCTATATTAAAGAGGACATGGAAAAAAAACGATATTGTTGAAATGGTTCTTCCAATGGAGGTAAGAAGAGTTGTGGCAAATGCAAATGTTAAAAATGATATTGGTAAGGTTGCTTTACAACGTGGCCCTATCATGTATTGCGCGGAGTGGATAGATAATAACAATAAAGCCGCCAATCTTGTAATGCCGGCTGGCACACAGTTTAGCGCAACCTATAGCCCTGATCTATTAAATGGAATAGAAGTTTTAAAGGCCGAAGTACCGGCCATATTAATCGATAACAAGGGCGAAGGCCTACATACTGAAAAGCAACTATTTGTGGCTATTCCCTATTATGCATGGGCTAATCGCGGCAAAGGTGAAATGATGATGTGGTTCCCGGAAAAGATAAAAGACGTAGACATAGTATCAAATGAATAAATAATTTCTCACCTCCTTTCCGGGTAAATGTTTTGGTGTTCCATTAAAGAGAATAATAGTTACAAGTAAAATTTTTTCAATGATTGATCTCAAAAAGCTGGAAGTATGGTTTGCAACCGGCAGCCAGCATTTGTATGGCGAGGAAACCTTGAAGCAAGTTGCAGAACATTCACAGGCAATGGTGAAATCATTTAATGATTCTGAAAATATTCCGGTAAAAATAATATTCAAACCGACAGTTAAAACAGAAGAAGAAATTTTCGCATTGTGCCAAAATGCAAATGTCGATTCAAATTGTATTGGAGTCATAGCCTGGATGCATACATTCTCGCCTGCTAAAATGTGGATCGGCGGATTGAAGATTCTTCAAAAACCTTTATGCCATTTGCATACACAATTCAATCGCGATATTCCGTGGAAAGATATCGATATGGATTTTATGAATCTTAATCAAAGTGCACATGGCGACAGGGAATTTGGCTTCATCATGACGCGTATGCGTACCCGCCGGAAAGTAATTGTTGGCCATTGGCAGGATTTGAAAGTGCTTGATAAAATAAATACCTGGTCAAGAGCTGCAGCTGCATGGAATGATTGGCAAGGGGCAAAATTTGTTCGCTTCGGTGATAATATGCGGCAGGTGGCCGTTACCGAAGGTGATAAAGTGGAGGCACAATTGCAATTTGGATATTCAGTAAACACCTATGGTGTTGGCGATCTTGTAAAAGTTATTAACGGTGTAAGCGATAAACAAATTGATGCTTCAATCGATGAATACAACAATCAATATTCACTAGCGGATAGCTTGAAAAAAAATGGTAAAGATTATGCGTCCTTAAAAGAAGCAGCAAAAATTGAGCTGGGCCTGAAAAGTTTTATGGAACAGGAAAATTTCAAAGGCTTTACGGATACATTTGAAGACTTGCATGGAATGGCTCAATTGCCGGGAATAGCGGCGCAACGCCTGATGGCAGCAGGTTATGGCTTTGCCGGCGAAGGCGATTGGAAGACATCTGCGTTAGTACGTGCTATGAAAGTTATGGCTTCAGGTTTAGAAGGAGGAAATTCATTTATGGAAGATTATACTTATCATTTTGAGCCGGGGAATGAAATGGTTTTAGGATCGCATATGCTGGAAATTTGCCCTTCCATTGCAGATGGAAAACCTTCCTGTGAGATTCATCCATTGGGTATCGGTGGTAAAGCAGATCCGGTTCGTTTAGTGTTTAACGTTAGGGCAGGCTCCGCATTAAACGCCTCTGTCGTTGATATGGGAAACCGTTTCCGTTTGCTTGTTAATGAAGTCGAAGCAGTCTCTCCTGAACATGATCTCCCCAAATTGCCGGTTGCAAGAGTATTATGGAAGCCTTATCCCGATATGAATACAGGCTGCGCTGCATGGATATTGGCAGGCGGCGCACATCATACCTGTTTCAGCCAAAACTTAACATCAGAACATCTCGAAGATTTTGCTGACATGGCAGGAATTGAAATTGTTTTTATTGATAAAGAAACGAGGCTTCGTGATTTGAAAAATGAACTTAGATGGAATGAAGTTTATTACCTGTTGAACAAAAAATAAATAAGTCGCAGGAGCTATTGAGATCTGCTTTGTAAATATTTAGAAATGTTTTTAGGAATGTTGAATTATAATCTGATGATGATGGGCTGCGGGATAGAAGTGGAAAGCCCGGTGAAGCACTTCGGCAGGCTCAGTGTGACAGGGCAGCGCATGTTTTGTGCCGGACTTGCAGCGGATAGCCCGGACTATAGCTGATTAAGGGACTATAGCTGATAGCTCCAATTTTTTTTACTTTTTTCTGAGATAATAAATGAATATTTGTTTAACGATTGAATCATTTCATAAAACTATTAATACAAAAAATAAAGTGCGAATACCGGAAACTTAAATCAAATTTAAAATTGGCTTAGAATCCTTATCATTTAAATCTTCAAACAACGATTGCTTATGAATCAGAATCTCGCGACAGCAGACTACATTGTTTTCATTATTTATTTCATTATTGTAGCAAGTTATGGCTATACCATTTATCACAGGCGTAAGAGGAATGAACACGATGCCAAGGCATTTTTTCTTGCTGAGGGCACTCTTACCTGGTGGGCAATCGGAGCGTCGCTGATTGCTTCCAACATTTCTGCAGAACAATTTATAGGAATGAGCGGTGAAGGTTTTTTCCTGGGTATTGCTGTTGCAGCTTACGAATGGATCGCTGCTATTGCACTTATCATTGTTGCGGTGTGGTTTATTCCTGTTTATTTGAAAAACAAAATTTATACCATGCCTCAATTTTTAAAAACGAGGTACAATGAATCTGTTGCATTGATCATGGCAATTTTTTGGCTGTTTCTTTATGTGTTTGTAAACCTTACATCAATTTTATACCTGGGCGCAGTCGCTATAAATGGGCTGGTAGGTGGAAATTATCTTCATGTTATAATGATAGGACTTGCAATTTTCGCGTTGATAATTTCATTAGGAGGAATGAAGGTAATTGGATATACTGATGTAATACAGGTTGCTGTTTTGATTATTGGCGGCCTGGTTACCACGTATATTGCTTTAACTGTTGTTGGTGAAAAATTTGGCGTAGGAAGCAATGCCATAGCCGGTTTTAAAGCCCTTCTTCATAATGCGCCTGAACATTTTAAGATGATAATTCCAAGGCCTACCGCAACCTCTACTCAAACGGAAGTCAATAAATATATTACGTTTCCCGGATTGGCCTCTTACCTGGCGGGTATATGGATAATAAATCTTAATTACTGGGGATGCAATCAATATATTACACAAAGAGCGCTCGGCGCAGATTTGCAAACAGCCCGCACCGGAATTTTATTTGCAGGAATGCTAAAATTATTAATGCCGGTGATAGTAATGTTGCCGGGCATCGCTGCTTTCGTTTTATATTCCAAAGGTTATTTACCACAATTGGTTGGGGGTAAAGATGGCGCATATTCTGCGGTGCTTACTTTTTTACCTACCGGCTTAAAAGGGTTATCGGTAGCAGCTTTAACTGCCGCAATTGTAGCATCTCTCGCAGGAAAAGTAAACAGTATTTCCACCATTTATACATTAGACATACATAAAAAATATATCGGCAAACAACTGGATGAAAGAAAGCAGGTGATAGTAGGACGGGTAACAGTTTTTGTAGCTATGATACTTGCAGTTCTTTTTACATGGAACGATTTATTGGGCATTGGCGGAGTAGGAGGTTTTACCTATATACAGAAATACACCGGTTTCATAAGCCCGGGTGTTTTTGCAATGTTTTTCCTTGGAATGTTTTGGAAACGCACAACAGGGCTGGCAGCAATAGTAGGGGTTATCACCGGGTTCGTATTATCAGTTTTCTTTAATAAATTTGCGCCACAGGTTTTGGGTAATGAAACATTTTTATATACAGCATATAATAATGGTAAAGGAGGATATGAAATTCCATTTCATATTTGTATGGGCCTGTCGTTTGTATTTACAATGATCATTATGATTGCCATAAGTCTTGGGGGCCCTAAAATAAATCCAAAAGCATTTGAATTGGATAAGACTATGTTCAGGTTAAAGCCTCAAACACTTATATTAATCATCCTTACGCTAATGGTAATTTCTGCTTTATATGTAAAATTCTGGTAACTACTTTTTTACTAACAGTATAAAAACGAATAACTAGGTATGGCTGTAATTACAGAATATAAAGTCCACGACCAAATGCTAATAGCAGTGGATTGTATTATTTTCGGATTTGATGGAAAGAATTTAAAAGCCTTATTAGTAAAGAGAGGAATTGAGCCGGAACTTGGGAAATGGTCGCTTATGGGTGGATTTGTACAAAAAGATGAATCTGTTGAGGCCGCTGCATTTCGCGTGTTAGAAGTACGAACCGGCTTAAAAGATATTTATCTCGAACAGTTGTTTGTGTTCGGGGCAATGAAGAGAGATCCCGGTGGGCGTGTAGTTTCGGTTGCATACTTTGCCTTAATAAACATTGATGATTACTCTTTCAAGTTGATGCGTGAGCACAGTGCAAAGTGGTTTGATATAAAGCGAATACCGCCTGTGATTTTTGATCACAAAAAAATGATCCTTATGGCCAAAGAGCAACTACGTCAAAAAGTGGCTAACCATCCTATTGGTTTTGAATTATTGCCGGAAAAATTTACACTGCCTCAACTACAAAATCTTTATGAGGCTATCTATGAATCAACTTTTGATAAGCGCAATTTTTCAAGAAAAATTTTATCACTGCATATTTTAAAAAAATTGGATGAGAAAGAAAAATCACTTTCCAAAAAAGGAGCATTCTATTACACGTTCGATCACAATAAATATAAAAAACTGGCAAAGGAAGGATTAAAATTCATTTGATATTTAGTAGACAATTGCCCGGATAGATTTTTATTATCATCTAAAACCGTTGTTCGGCGAAAGTTATGGGCACTCTCCCTGAGCTTATCGAAGGATGGAGATACTTAGTAAAAAACACCGGCTTGCCGTAATACCTCATCCAGTATTTTACTTATGCTTAAAGTTAATTGATGTGGCATTTTATTGCTTTGCAATAAGCTTTGATCAAGGCAATGCATTACTTCTTTTATTTCATGCTCAAAGCCATTGCATAAATGTGTCATAGAAAAATTTTCCGTTGTGCCGTCAGCAGATCGCACTGAAAAATCGGTTGCTTTAAACCATGGATTCTTAATTTTTATATTGCCTTTTGTGCCAATAATTTCGGCTTCAATTGCCGAATTGAAGCTTATTCCTGAAAGGACATGCGCTGTTTCACCATTGGGATATTGCATAATTATGTTAGCATATTCATCCACTCCTGTTGATGTAATTTTAGAAACAGATTTTATATTGGAAGGCTCACCTAAAATTAAGGTTGCCAAAAAAACCGGATAGATGCCTACGTCAAGCACAGAGCCACCTCCCAACGATTTATTAAACAGCCGGCCATCCATTTCTACCGGAGCTTCAAAGCAAAAATCAGCGGAAACATATTGTGGTTTACCAATGGCATCTTCATCAATTAGAGATAGAATTTTTTCAATGTATGGCATGCACCTTGTCCACATGCCTTCCATTAAAAACAACTTTTTTTCTTCGGCGAATTCAATCATTTCAGATGTTTGCCTGTATGTGAG
>JACDBU010000155.1 GCA_013694745.1 Chitinophagaceae bacterium | reverse complement strand
GAACAGGGATCAGCACCTCTTGCCAATCCCAGGAATGCCGCATCAGGTTCTTTAAGAATGAAAGACCCCCGGATCGTAAGAAAGAGAAATCTTGAAGCCATCCTGTACCATGTGAGTTACGTGGTTAGCGAGGATAAACAAAAAAATAAAGCAGGTAACACCAAATTAGATACGCATGCCGGTACACTCGAAATGCTGTGGGAGCTTGGGTTTAAAACGCCTGATAAGGAAAAAAAAGTGTTGAAGGGAATAGACGAAGTGATCCGGTATTGCGGTGAATTTGAGCAGAAAAGAGAAACCCTCCCCTATGAAATCGATGGAATGGTCATCAAGGTAAATAATGTTGAATTGCAGCAACGAATGGGCTCTACCACGCACCATCCACGGTGGGCCATCGCCTTTAAATTTAAAGCCAGGCAGGCAACCTCCAAACTTATAAAAGTAGAGTTCCAGGTGGGAAGAACCGGTTCAGTTACCCCGGTGGCAAAGATTGAACCCGTACAGATCGGTGGAGTAACCGTTACCTCCGTCTCTCTTTTTAACCCCGACGTGGTTAAAGAAAAGGATCTTCGCATAGGCGATACCGTTATTGTAGAGCGGGCAGGTGATGTGATACCCTATATTGTAAAACCATTATCAGAATTGAGAAAAGGGAATGAAAAGAAAATCGTATTTCCAAAAAATTGCCCCGCTTGTAACGACGAGCTGGTAAGGCCGGAAGGAGAAGCCGTACTGCGCTGCATTAATATTAACTGTCCGGCACAGGTAGTAGAACGCATTGCACATTTTGTAAGCAAAGACGCCATGGATATCCGCAGTTTTGGCGACGCTAATATCCGTAAGTTTTATGAGCTTGATCTTTTAAAAGATATACCGGGTATATACCATCTTGAATACGAAAACATCTCAAAACTGGAAGGCTTTGGAAAGAAATCTATCGATAATTTGGTGAAGGCCATCAATGATTCCAAAACGCAACCGCTGCATCGCCTGATCTTTGGTCTGGGCATACGGTATGTTGGCGAAACAACGGCTAAAACCATTGCCGGGTCAGTATCTTACCTGTTACAGCTCCGTGATTTTTCTTTGGAAGAATTGCAAAACCTGAAAGATGTGGGCACAAAAGTGGGGGACAGCATTTACCAGTTTTTTCACAATGATGATAACATTGAGATGATAAAAAAACTGGAGCAATACGGTCTCAATATGCATAGTACAAAAAAGGAAATTGTTACAGGCGTTCTCACCGGCATCACTTTTTTATTTACGGGAACATTACCAACCTTAAAACGCAGTGAAGCAGAAAAAATGGTAGAAGAAAACGGGGGTGAATTATCAGCAAGCGTTAATGCGCGTTTGAATTATCTTGTCGTGGGACAGGATGCCGGCAGCAAACTTGACAAGGCCAAAAAACTAAAGACCGTTACGATAATTGAGGAAAGGGAATTTTTAAAAATGATACAAACATAGTTTAGTAACTTTATCGCAAACCCTTTTATATGATCAGTAAAATCAGTGGCGAGCAATGGAAACAGATGCAGTTTGCAGGATGGAAATTGCTGAGAAAAAAATACGCCATATCATCAGCAGGCCGTGCAGCAAGCTATACCGATGATATTTACAAAGATGGAAAATTATTGAATGGCTCTTTAACTTCGGGATATAAAACCCTCAACCTTCATGTTAATGAAAAGAGCGGAACCATTTACCTGCACCGGGAAGTAGCAAGGCTTTATAATAAAAAAAATTCGCCTAAAGCAAAATTTGTAGTCCATTTAAATCATAAAAAAACAGATAATAATTACAAGAATTTAAAATGGGCAACCAAGGAAGAGGTGGGGCAGCATCAGCAAAACAGTCCTGAAAAAAAAGCTTACAAAAAAATACAAAATTCCCGGACAAAGGGATTAAAGCTAACAGTGGTACAGGTAAAGCTGATAAAAGAATTATTGAAAAATCCAAGGCGAAAACTAACTTACAGCAAGATCGCGGAAAAATATAAAGTAAGCGAGATGACGCTTTACCGCATCAAAAGCGGTGAAAACTGGGGCCGCGTTAAATAAACAAATTAATGATATTCTGTTAACTGGGAATCTTTTTTGATTCCTTTTTAATTTTTACAATGCATGATACAGCCATCCACCACCAGGTTTTTAAGATCTCTTGCAAAAAATAATAATAAGACCTGGTTTGATAAAAACAGGGAAACCTACCTCTCTGCAAAATCTGACTTTGAAAATATGGTCTCGGCGATCATACAAAACACCGGCAAATTCGATGCTGATATAAATGAACTCGCAATTAAGAACTGCACTTTTCGCATCAACCGGGATATCCGCTTTTCAAAAGATAAAACACCTTATAAAGTGAATATGGGAGCCTCTTTTAACAGGGGTGGTAAGAAATCAATTTTTGCCGGTTATTATTTCCACCTCGAACCCGGAGGCAAAAGTTTTTGTGGTGGCGGGCTTTGGATGCCCTCACCTGCTGACCTGAAAAATATCCGCCAGGAAATAGATTATGGCTTTGATGAATTCCGGAATATTATTTTAAATAAAAAATTTATATCACAGTTTGGCGAGTTGCAAAATACCAGTGATATCAAATTAGTAAATATTCCAAAAGGCTACGACAAATTGAATGTGGCAGTAGAATATCTTAAGCTAAAAAGTATACTTGCCTTAAAACCACTTGCCGATAGTGTCATATTAAGCCCCCATTTGCTGAAACAGGTAACCCAGTCTTTTGAAGCCCTGATGCCGCTGGTAAAATTTATGAACCGTTCTCTCGAATAAAACAGCAATCCATTATTCACACAGAGGTATTAAAATATTTACAGAAGTCTTTGCTTCACCTCAACCTCAACCTCAACCTATATAAAAAAGAATGGCCAGTGATAAAAATCACCGGCCTTGCTTACCTCTGAAACCACAAGAAAAAGGTTTGCTGTATTATAAATTCAAAAAAATTAAATATTTTTTTTGGGTATTGAATTATCTAAGAAATTGGGAAACGTTTTTAACGGAGGATATGGAAATTTCCTGAATGGGCTGCTAAAATAATATTTATTCTGATAAAGTGGTAATTATTTTTAACATTTAATTTAAATTCTTTAAAATCGCCTGCGCAGACTTATCAATTTTGTTCTTTTTGTATTTGTACCACCATTTGGGAGAAGATTTTTTCATAACCGTATCAATTGTGCGCATCCCAAAAAGATTCCACGCACCTTTAAGCTTACCTGCTACAGACTTTTGCATCGCCCGTAAACTCATGGCAAAGCCACTTTCAAGGTATTCCATATGATGCCAGTAACCCGCCGGCATAAATAATGTATCACCGTGTTCCAGTATCACTTCATACCCCTTTGCATGCCTGATAGCGGGGAATTTTTCATAATCGGGTGTTTTGTTATTTTCATAATAGTTAGAAAAATCTGCCAGGCTTAACACTTCAAAGGGTTTACGGTATAGCTTATGCTGTTCCTCATTGGGAAACAGGAGAACCCTTTTTTTACCCAGGAACTGGGTATGGAATATGTGAGAAAGGTCAATATCGAAATGCATATGCGTAATAGAAGTTTGGCCACCGGTAAAAAGCATCGGGTATCTTTTTACGTATCCACGCATGTATTGTTCGGGCCACGAAAAATCTTTGGTAAGCTGCGGAGCATGTTCAAATATGTTGAATAAAAATATCCGCCAGGCTGCCGGCCCGCTTTTTATCATATCAATATATTCACCAAAAGTTTTATAATCATCCGCCGTATTGATGGGGGTATAGGCATCACTCTTTACATTATTATACAACCCAACCCGTTTGTCGCCAACAATTTTTTTAAAATAATCCCAGTTCCATTTGGTATAGGCCGGCCATTCTTTTGCAAGACCCTTAATAACGATGGGCCTCATTTTATCATAATAATTTCTCTTGAAATCTTCCGGCGAAATATTCTCGACTTTCTCAACTTCTTTTAATTCCATGGCTTTTGCTTATACCGCAAAAATAATTATTAAACTCCGTTAACCATAGTTAGTTTTGCTGGGATGCCAAGAATTTTAACCACCAAGCATGGAACAAAAAAAGGAGTGATAACAAAAAAAGCTTCACGACTGTTTAAAGAAAAAGGATTTAGTGCTACCTCCATGCGCGACCTGGCAGAAGCTATTGGTGTTGAAGCACCCAGCCTTTACAATCACTTTGGCTCTAAAAATGAAATTTTACAGGAGATCTGTTTTCGCATCGCGAACCTTTTCAACACTCACCTGAATGAGGTTGAAATGCATATCCAGCCAGATCTGGCAAAGATTGAAACCATTATTCGTTTTCATATAAATATGATGTTGAATGAGTACGAGAGTGTCTATGTTTCAGACCACGAATGGAAGCACCTGCCGGAACCTTATTTATCAAATTTCAAAAACCAGAGAAGAGGTTACAGGGCACGTCTTGCTGAAATAATTATGGCAGGCATTAAAAATAAAGAATTAAAAAAGGTAGATCCGTACGTAGCTGTGTTAACCATCTTATCAGCCATTGGGGGCATTGAGATATGGCGTCTTTCAAAGAAAAACACAGATGCAAAATTGCTTGAACAAAATATGGTTGCCATCCTGATACATGGCTTAAAATATTAAATTGTATTTACGTGGCATTACATTTTCATACACTAACGGTAAAGGATATTCGCAGGGAAACAGCAGATTGCATTTCAGTTGAGTTTGATATCCCGCAAAACCTGCAGCAGCAATTCAACTTCACGCAGGGCCAAAGCATTACCATAAGGAAATTCATAAATGATGAAGAGCTCCGCCGTTCCTACTCCATCTGCTCCAGCCCCTTTGAAAATGAGTTAAGGGTAGCCATAAAAAAAGTTAACAACGGGCTGTTCTCAACCTTCGCCAATACGCAATTAAAAAAGGGTGATGCCCTGGAGGTTATGCCACCTTCAGGAAACTTTAATACAGCGCTCGTAACAACGCATAAAAAAAATTACCTGGCATTCGCCGCCGGAAGTGGCATCACGCCGGTAATATCCATTATCAAAACAACCCTCGCAGCCGAGCCCCGGAGCAATTTCACCCTGGTTTACGGCAACCGCAATACTTCGTCTATCATTTTTAAAGAAGCCCTGGAAAATTTAAAAGATAAATACCTTGAAAGGTTCAGTATCATTTATGTATTAAGCCGGGAAAGAATGGAAGCGGAAATAAATTATGGGAGGATAGGCAGGGAAAAATGCGAACAATTTTCACAGGTAATAAATTTTAAAACAACAGATGAAATTTTTCTGTGCGGTCCTGAAGAAATGATATTCGGCGTAAAAGATTTTTTAGAAATCAAGGGATTTAATAAGAAAAATATTCATTACGAATTATTCGCAACACCTCTTAGAAAGTCGGTGAACATACAGACCGTATCATCAACAGAAACGAATATGCAAACATCCGGGATCACCGTGAAACTGGATGGCCGCAGTTTTGATTTTGACCTTGACTATAACAGCAATAATATTCTTGATGCCGCACTGGCACAGGGTGCCGACCTGCCGTTTGCCTGCAAAGGCGGCGTTTGTACAACATGCAGGGCCAAGCTTGTAGAAGGTAAGGTAGAAATGGAAGTAAATTACGGACTTGAAGAGGATGAGGTTGCAGCAGGTTTTATACTCACCTGCCAGTCACATCCCCGGAGCGAAAAAGTAGTGGTGGATTTTGATGTTAAATAAACTAACGCTTGTTAGTTTTACTGGTATAATTATTAACTTTGGAATCTAAATTTTATTGTATGCAGGATGAAACAGGTTTACTGGAAACATTCGATGATAAAGTTGCAAAAGAAATAAAAATAGAGCCGCGCGACTGGATGCCGGAGAACTACCGCAAAAATTTGATCCGCCAGATAAGTCAGCATGCTCACAGCGAAATAGTAGGTATGTTACCCGAAGGAAACTGGATAACAAGAGCTCCTTCTCTTCGTCGCAAAGCCACCTTGATAGCTAAGGTGCAGGACGAAGCCGGGCACGGTTTGTATTTATATTCTGCTGCCGAAACCATGGGCATTACACGCGAAGAAATGGTAGACCAGCTGTTAACGGGCAAAGCAAAATATTCTTCTATTTTTAATTACCCCACTTTAACATGGGCTGATATCGGGGCCATAGGCTGGCTCGTTGATGGCGCCGCGATAATGAACCAGGTACCACTATGCAGAACTTCTTACGGTCCTTATGCGCGCGCAATGATCAGGGTTTGCAAAGAAGAGAGTTTTCACCAGCGCCAGGGTTTTGAGATACTGCTAACGCTTTGCCGCGGAAGTAATGAGCAAAAAGACATGGCCCAGGATGCACTTAACAGGTGGTGGTGGCCGAGCCTGATGATGTTTGGTCCTAATGATGATAACTCACCGCACACGGCACAAAGTATGAAGTGGAAAATAAAAAGATTTACCAATGATGAACTAAGGCAAAAATTTGTTGATATCTGTACGGAGCAGGCAAAAATTTTAGGACTTACTATTCCTGATCCGGAGCTTAAATGGAATGATGAAAAGAAACACTACGACTTTGGCGAAATAAACTGGGATGAATTCTGGAAAGTTGTAAATGGTGATGGGCCCTGCAACTCCGAACGTTTGGCAGCAAGGGTTAAGGCGCACGAAGATGGCAAATGGGTAAGAGAAGCAGCTAGTGCATATGCGGAAAAGAGGAATAGGAATAATTAATAATAACTACTCAATAATCAATAATGAATTCCGACGAACCTTTGTGGGAGATCTTTATAAGAAGCAAGCAGGGCCTGGATCATAAACATGTAGGCAGCCTCCATGCTGCTGATGCAAAAATGGCCATAGAAAACGCGCGGGATGTTTACACGAGGCGTATGGAAGGGGTAAGCATCTGGGCGGTGGAATCTAAAAATATTCATGCCTCTAACCCTGATGATGCAGCAAGTATGTATGATCCTGCAAACGATAAGGTTTACCGGCATCCTACATTTTACGATCTTCCTGATGAATTAAAACATATGTAGGAGTTGCTTTATCAAATTCAAAAATTAAATGGCTGATCAAATTTCAAACATATCAACAACTCAACTTTTTAACTATACCCTTAACCTGGCAGATAATTCTCTCATCATGGGACACCGGTTAAGTGAGTGGACCGGCCATGGGCCTATATTAGAGCAGGATATCGCCATGAGCAATATTGCACTTGACCTGGTAGGACAGTCAAGAAATTTTTATCAATATGCTGCGCAGATAAAAAATAAAATCACCCCTTCAGGGGATGGGGGCAAGGGCACCCCTTCAGTGGATAGGGGTACTACAGAAGATTCCCTTGCTTATTTAAGAGATGCGGATGAGTTCAAAAATATAATATTGGTTGAATTACCAAATGGTGACTGGGGTTACACGATCGCAAAATTATTTTTTTTCAGCACCTGGCAGTTTTTATTATACCAAAAGCTTATCCCTTCAAGTGACGCGCAATTATCTGCCATTGCAGAAAAATCTTTGAAAGAAGTAACCTACCACGTAAGGTGGAGCAGTGAATGGATGATACGCCTGGGAGATGGCACTGATGAAAGCCACCAGCGTATTCAAAAAGCAATCGATGAAATTTGGAATTATACAGCTGAATTGTTTTTACCCTCAGCCTTCGAAAATGCGTGTTATGAGAATAACATAGGCGTTGCCGTTAGTGAGATAAAAAATGACTGGACCCAAAAAATAAACGATGTTTTAAAAGAGGCAACGCTTACCAGCCCCGCAGCGGTAAGTTCACCATTGCTTGCAGGCAAAGAAGGGAGGCATACCAGTTTTCTACAGGAGATACTTGATGACATGCAATATTTACAACGTACCTACCCGGGCTGCAAATGGTAAACTGCGATTTTAATGATTAAAATGATCTCACAAAAAAACATACCCGTTCAATCAATATGGCAATTGCTGGAGACTGTTTCAGATCCTGAGATCCCTGTACTTTCCATTATAGACCTTGGGATAGTAAGAGATGTTTTGATAGTACCTTCACTGAATAAGGAAATAGAAAATGAGGTTAACGTGATCATAACCCCAACCTATTCCGGCTGCCCGGCCATGGATGTTATTTCAATGAATATAAGGATGGCGTTGTTACAGAATGGCATTAAAAATTTTAAGATCACTCAACAACTTTCGCCTGCCTGGACAACAGACTGGATGACGGAGAATGGTAAACAAAAATTAAAGGCGTATGGGATCGCCCCGCCGCAAAGCCGGCCTGGTGAAACAACTGAACGCATAAATAAAATGTTTTCAAACGATGAGGCATTCGTGGAGTGCCCGCAATGTAATTCCAAAAATACTGAACGCATCAGCCAGTTTGGTTCTACGGCCTGCAAGGCTTTGTATCAATGCCTCGATTGCCGGGAACCATTTGACTATTTTAAATGCCATTAGCATTTCGTTGGTCTCCTCTTTGCTTGCGCCCGCTTTAGTTTGTAGATTTGTTTTTATCAACCATACTTACACACATGTCTATTCTTTTTGAGATCAAAAACAGCATTGCCTTTATCACGCTGAACCGCCCGGAAAAATTCAATTCATTTACCCGGGAAATGGCTTTACTGCTACAGGAAAAACTGGATGAATGTGCATCGGGTAATGAGGTAAGATGTGTTTACATTACTGGCGCGGGGAAAGCATTTTGTGCCGGCCAGGACCTTTCCGAAGTGGTTGATCCAAACGGACCTGGCATGGACAATATTTTGTCGGAGCAATTAAATCCCATCATTTTAAAAATACGAAACCTTAACAAGCCCGTTGTTGCTGCTGTTAACGGGGTAGCCGCAGGAGCAGGGGCAAATATTGCGTTGTGTTGTGATATCGTGGTAGCTGCAGAATCAGCATCTTTTATCCAGGCATTCAGTAAGATTGGTTTGATACCAGACAGTAGCGGAACATTTTTTTTACCAAGATTAATTGGTTTGCAGCAGGCTAGTGCTTTAATGATGCTGGGCGAAAAGATCAGCGCACCTGATGCAAATAAAATGGGCATGATTTACAAGACTTATCCCGATGTAACTTTTGAAGAAGAATCTTTAATGCTGGCTTCAACGCTAGCCACATTTCCTACAAAGGCATTGCATTATATAAAACAGGCACTGAACAGATCACTCTCAAATAATTTACAGGCGCAGCTGGAAACGGAAGATGAGTTACAGCAAAAAGCTGCAGATACAGCGGATTTTAAAGAAGGGGTGCAGGCATTTTTGGAAAAGAGAAAACCGTTTTTTAAAGGAGAGTGAGATTAGGTGGATAGGTTGAATATAATGATATTAATATGCATCATATTTTTGGAGAATAATTTACTTTTTCACTCCTAAACCTTAACCTTAACTTCTTAACTCATAAAAATTGAAAGATCAATTAGCAAAAGAAGTTGTAACCCATATGATGGAAAACGATGCTTTCAGTAAGTGGATGGGACTGGAAGTTTTAGAAGTGAGAGAGGGTTACAGCAAAGTGCAAATGAAAATCCGCGAGGAAATGATAAATGGATTTGGAATTGTTCATGGCGGATTGGCGTTTTCCCTTGCAGACAGTGCTTTTGCTTTTGCCTGCAACAACCGTAATATTATCTCGGTAGCCCTTGATGTAACAATAACATTTACAAAAGCAGTTAATGTGGGAGATGTGCTGATCGGGGAAGCAAAAGAAAATCACAACGGGAGAAATGTTGGGGTTTACCTGGTAACCATCACCAATCAGCATAATAAGCAGGTTGCCTTTTTTAAAGGAACCTGTTTTAGAACGGGAAAGCCGCTATTGAAAAATTAAAAGTGTTGATTAAGAGATTTACAATTTTACAATCAACCGCAAGCGATATGTTCCATTTGCAAAATTATCTTTGCATACATTGCTTTCCTTTGTATTCTTTGCGTTACTATTTTTCAGTTAATATTTAATACATCACCAAATAATATTTATGGCCTGTTATGAATTTAATGGAATGAGGCCTGTTGTGGATCAAAGCGCATTCATTCACCCACTCGCAGCTATTACAGGAAATGTGATCATTGGAAAAGATGTTTACGTTGGACCCGGAGCTGCTATCCGCGGCGACTGGGGGAAAATCATAATTGAAGATGGATGCAATGTGCAGGAGAACTGTATCATACATATGTTTCCGGGAATTACCGTTATTTTAAAAGAGGGCGCGCACATTGGGCATGGCGCTATCATACATGGGGCAGTGATCGGTAAAAATTGTTTAATAGGAATGAATGCTGTTATAATGGATAATGTAGAACTGGGAGATGAGTGTATTGTTGGTGCGCTCTGTTTAATAAAAGCGGATGAAAAAATTCCTTCAAGGAGTTTGCTGGTAGGCAACCCGGGAAAAATCATCAAACAGGTGAGCGATGAAATGATGAAATGGAAAACTGAAGGAACAAAATTGTATAAGCAGTTGCCGGAACAACTATTTGAAACATGGAAACCTTGTGAACCACTTAGAGAAATTCCGAAAGATCAAAAAATACAAAAGAGTAATTACAAAACATGGAATAAAAATAAAAAATAGGTGGTTATTAAGCAATGAATAAAAAAATTTATTTCATAAATAGCTGCTTCTATCTATTTTCCCACACAATTTTTTTATTCTTTGCTGTTGCATAAAAATCGGTAAGTTTTCCGTCTCCCTTCCCCGTAATTCCTCCATCCGGCGCACCTAAATAATTGCAATCACTATCGTACACAACGTTGAACTGATCACAGCAAGGCATGGTAACATAAAAAACGGTATTCCCTTTGTAATCATACTCTGCAACAGATTGAGGAGGGGTTTGCTTTGAGTCACTTTTCATCAATTCAATTTTTGTAACCAGGCAGGGTGGCATCCCGCTTATTCCTTTATCAACGTTTGTTTTATTAACTGAACAAGATGCAAATAAAAACAGGAAACAATAAATAAGGTTACTTTTTTGCATTGCGAAAGTTTACTTTCTACAACAAAAATTAATCCTAAAAGTTTGCCGACCTTTGCGGCAACAATGGAAAAAACAAATTTTGTAGACCAGATACGGGTATTTTGCAAGAGTGGTCACGGGGGAGCAGGCAGCAAGCATTTTCTTCGCAACAAACTTACCGCCCATGGCGGGCCTGATGGCGGCGATGGAGGCAGAGGGGCGCATATTATTTTACGGGGAAATAAAAATTTATGGACCCTTTTGCACTTGCGCTATTTTAAAAATATACTTGCAGAGAATGGTGAAAATGGGAGCAAGAACAATTGTACTGGCCGTGATGGTAAAGATATTTTTATAGAGGTGCCCCTTGGTACAATCTCCAAAGATGAAGAATCCGATAAAATAGATGCAGAGATACTGGAACATGGGCAGGAGATAGTTTGGATGAAAGGCGGCAGAGGTGGTTTGGGCAATTCTAATTTTGCCACGCCAACCAACCAGGCACCAGAGCATTCGCAACCCGGAGAACCAGGAGTGGAAGGATGGAAAATGCTTGAATTAAAAGTGCTTGCAGATGTTGGTCTTGTTGGTTTCCCTAATGCCGGCAAATCAACCCTTCTTTCAGTTATTACTGCTGCCAGGCCAAAAATTGCAGACTATGCATTTACTACATTAACGCCGCAGCTTGGTATGGTGGAATACCGTGATCATAAAAGTTTTTGCATTGCAGACCTCCCCGGTATAATTGAGGGCGCTGCCGAAGGAAAAGGGCTGGGGCACCGGTTTTTGCGGCATATCGAACGCAACCCTGTACTGCTTTTTTTAATACCGGCAGACAGCAATGATCATAAAAAAGAATTTGAGATCCTGGTAAATGAATTAAAAGAATTTAATCCGGAATTGCTTGATAAAAAATTTATAATCGCCATTAGCAAAAGCGATATGCTGGATGAAGAGCTTAAGGTTGCTATTGAAAAAGAGCTGCCGAAAAATGTTCCGCATCTTTTTATTTCCTCTATTACCAACCAGGGGTTAGTTGAACTTAAAGACATATTATGGCAAGCGCTCAATGATTCTCCAGATAATTCATGAACAGAAAGATCCTTTATTTTATAAACCCCATTTCCGGTCCGCGCCGCAAAATTTCATTGCATGAAATCATTGCAAAAAAAACACTTGAAAAAAACATTCCCTTCGAAATAATATTTACAACAGTTAATGAAGATTATGAAGATCTTCCTGGGAAAATAAAAAAAGAAAAAATAACCGATATAGTGATCTGTGGCGGGGATGGTACAGTAAATCGTGTGGCCGCATCTGTGCTGGATCTTGATGTGAATATAGGGATCATCCCCGCGGGGTCGGGAAATGGCCTGGCTCTAACAGCAAAAATTCCCAGGCAAATAGATAAAGCATTGGAGGTGGTATTTAATGGCAAAACAAATTACATTGATGGTTTTTTTATAAACGAAAAATTTAGCTGTATGCTTTGTGGTATTGGTTTTGATGCACAGGTAGCGCATGATTTTGCCCTGCAGAAAGAAAGAGGACTCTCCACATACATTAAAGAAACCTTCAAAAATTTTATCACTTCTTCAACCTGGCCGTTTGATATTACCATCAAGGGAAAAACTTTTTCGGTAAATGCATTTTTTGTCAGCATTGCCAATGGAAACCAATTTGGTAATAATGTTACCATTGCTCCCAAAGCCTCTTTGAATGATGGCCTGCTTGATATAATAATTGTAAAAAAAATGAGCAAGGCAAGATTGGTGTGGGCGGTATTAAAACAAATTAATGCAGGTGAAGTAAGAAAAAATACCGAGCGTAACTTTCACAAAAAAGATGTATTATATTTCCAGGCAGATAAAATAAATATTAGTAATCCTTCCATGGCGCCGTTGCATATTGATGGGGAGCCATCCGAGACAAATAAAAAGTTTGTTATCGAGATACTGCCTTCTGCGCTGAGGCTTTTACAACCCTGACATTTTTTGTAGGCAGCAGGTATTTTTTTACTTCTGCAAATGCCTGCTGGTTGTTTGGTCTTTTTATAGAGGCTATGATCTCATTTTTTTCAATGGCCGTTAAATGAAAATTAAGCGTAGCGCCTTTATCTTCATCCTGTGGCAGGTACATAAATGTTATCCGGTGAAAGTTGCTGTCTAAAAAATTTTGCGCATACGTTATCTGGTCATTTTGAAAATAGTCCTGCAATTTATACCAGTTGCTTTGCAATACGGAAGCGGGTTTTGTGAGCATACCGCCAATAGAATTTGTTTCTAAGGGTCTTTCCCAGCCGCCTCTGTTACGGTCCCTGATCTGTATCAGCAATACCCCGCTGGTATTTTGTTTTATCCATTCTTTAAACACACTTATGAACCGCAGGGAAGTTTCCTGTCCGAAATTATCCCGCATCCCCGCATCCATTACATCGATAATTGGGTTGGATGGAAGCCATACACTTGGCAGTACATAAGGAAAGGTGGCGTTCATTCTCAAAGCGCTTAAAACCCTTATATTCATTGGATCCTGCCGGGCGAACATGGACGAAAAATCAACTGCATCCGTAGTATTTACCACCCTGTCGCTGTGCGTGAAATCACTCTGCATTAAAAAGCTAAGTGGCTGGGTACAGATCATTAGCTTTCTTCCATCCCGCGTAA
This sequence comes from Chitinophagaceae bacterium, assembly GCA_013694745.1. Taxonomy (GTDB): domain Bacteria; phylum Bacteroidota; class Bacteroidia; order Chitinophagales; family Chitinophagaceae; genus Ginsengibacter. The sequence continues at coordinate 9,234 of JACDBU010000155.1, read as the reverse complement.
TAACAGAATTAAATATGATCATCGGGATGGTGGCATTTTTTTCATCCTGCACATAATTGTTGAGGGGTTTATCTAAAATGCCACCGGTATTCTCATTTAATTTTTGCTCAAATGCGTACCCACGGTCTTTAACATAACGGTAAGGGCCAACCGAAAATTTTTGAGCAGGAGAAAAAAGATCACGCGCTATCATGGAAGAAAATATAGGGTTGAGAAGATCCCCGGAAATGGCATCCATGTATTTTCTATCCTGCAAATTTACAGGAGCACCGTTTTGTTTCTGGCGGTACAGCTCCCTGAAATAAGCGGCAGATAATGTACCGCCTGAGGCACCGGTGATAAGGAAAGTTTTTTTAAAGAGGGAGCCATTTGAAATGCTATCCAGTCCCTGCAGAATGTTCATGGCAAAGCTTGCACTGCGTACGCCGCCGCCGCTGAAGTTTAAAAATACCATAACTGGTTTTTCTTCTCCCTGCCTTGCCTTCCAGTTATTTAAAACCTGCAGCATATTATTCTTATCAGAGGCAATTTTTGCCGTATCACACAATTGCAGCAGCGCCTCATTTGAATAAAGTGGCCTTTCAGTTCTATTATTATAGTTTAGTCCATAGGCTTTGTTACGCGGGTCGATGATCTCGTAGCGGTATAAAATATCAAGCGTTAAAAACAATAGAATAACAAAAAGTATACTCCAGGATTCAAGAAAGTAAGCGAGTGCGCCAATTACCGCGATCATCAGGGCAAACAAAATTATTATACTGGCTGCAGCCGGAACCTGGAAAATTTTATTATCCAAAAAAAAGCCAATAAACACCATGAAGATAAAAGCCATGATCACCGAGATCATTGCGGAAAAGTGATGCCTTTTAAATATCTGTTCCAGGAATTCTTCACCATAATGCCTTACATCTCTTGCCTTTCGTAGTTTAAAACGGGCATCAAAATAATAACCAACCTTCATTCCATAATTTGTGTAAAGGGCTTCCGTTTTTTTTGTAGTGAACGTTGCTTTTTTGTACACATCTTTCGCAAGTGGTTTTATCGTACGCACGATACGCCTGTCGGCAGAAAAAAAGTAAGCAAATGAAAACCCTAGGAGTAAACTAAATCCCCCAAATGAACCTGCAACAATAATTATGAACTGCCAAACAGGTATAAGTTCTTTTTTAATATCGAAATGATATGCACAAACAAAATAAAAAATTATGAATACGAGCGGTATGATGCCGTTATTGATACAATATTTGAGAAATGGCTGTGAGGTGGTTGCTAAAAATCTGCATCGCTTACTATGAAGAATGAAGGTGGTGATATTCCAGCTCATTATATAAATAGCAACGGAAATTCCCACGAGTGCACCACCGGCAGCATTTACATTTCCCAGGTATTCCGGTGCAAGGAACAATGCATCTGCGCCGAAATTTTTCATAAACCCGCTTCCAATGGTGCTGAATAAAATGTACCAGAAGATAAGGAGCACCTGGTATTTTCTAAAATGAAGGATCAGCAATTGTATGGGAAAGGAATAATAAAGGTTTTTTAAAAAATTCAGCATAATGATACTTTATCGCATTTGGTAAGCCAGACTTTTAACAGGATACCTGATTAAAAAAAGCATGCGGATCATAACCATCAGAAATAACATTGCAACAAACTGGTGAGCAATACCAAACCAAACCAGGCTATTTCCGTAAGGCGATCTTATTACCGTAAATATCCCGATTATAATTTGTACAAAAATCAACAGCAGGGGTAACCAGTTAGCATTTAACATACCTGTTATTTTTATTTTCCGTGCTTTAAACCACCATATTAAAACCAACACCAGCAACAGGTATGCAATACCACGGTGAATGAACTGCACGGCAATTTTATTGTCGAAAAAATTTTTCCATGCCGGGCTTAAGTCGTTAAGGGATGCGGGAATTACAGCGCCATTTATATCCGGCCACGTAGGCGCAGCCGAGGCAGCTTTTAAGCCTGCCATGAATGCTCCATAAACAAGCTGGACAAAAAGCATCGCAATAATTGAAATGGTAATATTCCGCAGACCCTTATTTCGTATGATCATTGAAGGCTGAACAGAAAGACTCAGTGCAAACCATAAGGTGTACCCAAGCAATACCAGTGCTGCAATAAAATGGGTGGCAAGTTCAACATGACCCACGAACATTTTTTCAGGAACCAGCCCGCTCTTTACCATTATCCATCCAACCATTCCCTGCATGGCGCCTAGTAAAAATAAAATGATCATGGGGATGATCATTTCTTTTTGAAACTTTCTCTTCACCAGGAAATAAAAAAAACCAACAAGAAATACTACGCCCAAAAGCCTTGCCCAGAGCCGGTGAAACCATTCCCAAAAAAAAATGAATTTAAAATTGCTCAGTGAAAATCCTGAATGGATGTACCGGAACTGATCGGTGTTTTTGTATTTATCAAATTCAGCCTGCCACTGGGTAATATTTAACGGTGGTAACACACCGGTCAGCGGCTTCCATTGTGTAATGGATAAACCCGATTCGGTTAAGCGGGTGATTCCGCCCAGCAGTATTTGTATCATTATCATGAATACACCCGCATAAAGCCATGTAGCTACAGCTTTTGACGGGCTCCGGATTATAGAATGCTGCATGGGCAAAGTTAGGCCACGAATTACAAAGAAATACAGTCACGAATTACGAGACACGAATTTCACGAATAGTCACCACTAAAACAGATTAATGGCTATGGATTGGATAGTTGTTGTAGGATAAAAAAAACAATTCGTGTAATTCGTGCTTTTTAATTCGTGTAATTCATGACTTGTATTTATTTTTGAACAAATAACTGTTTGCTACTTCCTTTCTTTCATAGTACATTTTCTGAGGCCGGTCTGGATGAAGCCGGGCGTGGTTGCTTTGCCGGACCCGTGTTTGCTGCAGCAGTAATATTGCCTAAAGATTTTCATCATCCCCTGCTTAACGATTCAAAGCAATTAAAAAAAGAAGAACGTGAAATGCTGCGGCCGGTTATTGAAAAAGAATGCATTTGCTTTTCTGTGGCAAGTGTTGATAATGATGAGATTGACCGGATCAATATTTTGCAGGCATCTTTCAAAGCTATGCACATTGCTTTGGATAAGCTAAATAGTAAACCCCAGTTTTTGCTGATCGATGGTAACCGTTTTAAAAAATACAAAGATTTTCCCCACCAGTGTATAATAAAAGGCGACGGAATATATTCATCCATTGCGGCAGCAAGTGTGCTGGCAAAAACATACCGCGATGCGTACATGCAAAAGCTGCATAAGAAATATAAAATGTATGCCTGGGAAAGCAACAAGGGGTATGGAACACCTGAGCATCGCACCGCGATTGAACAACATGGCTTATGCAAATATCATCGTAAAAGCTTTAATATATTATCTGCCATGCTCACTATCCAGGAAACAGAAGAAATTAATGACACCCCTGCTCTGGGCCCTGTCTGTCATCCGGAGGAATTAGCCCCAACCGCATTTAATAACTAACCGGCTTTTCACTATCCTTTAACATTCTATTCTTTCCATCGTATTAAACCTTGTGTACAACATCTCGTCTTACACAGTATATAAAAATTTAAATCATTTATTATGAAATCAAAATTCTTTTTAATGGCTCTCCTGGCTTTAGCCTTAGGTGCCAGCAAAGCAGATGCACAGGTAAGAAAGCGTGCAGAAAATCAACATGATCGTATCCACCAGGGTGTGAAGAATGGTACCCTTACCAAGAATGAAGCAAAGGACGTAAGGGAAGATCAGAAAGATCTTCGCCAGGATGTAAAGCTTGCAAAATCTGATGGTAAGATCACTAAAGGTGAAAGAAAGATCATCAGGAAAGAAGAAAATCAAAACAGCCGTGAGATCTACAGGAAAAAACACAACGGCCGTGTAAGATAATTAGCATAGGTTGTTTTTGTTAAGGTGCCTCCGTATCAGATAGATGCGGAGGTTTTTCATGCAGCCCATTCCCCGGCGCCCTGCCTTGTTATATTCCATTCACTCGTGGTGCAATCAATAATGGTTGAAGGGATAATTCCACCGGGACCTCCATCAATAACTATATCCACCTGGCTTTCAAATTTTTCAAAAATTATTTCCGGGTCAGTGTATTCTTCTATCATCTCACCGGGCAAGGAGGCGGTAAGCAGGGGATTACCCAATTCTTCCACCACGGCCTGGCATATAACGTTACCGGGTATACGAAGTCCAATAGTATCTTTTTTACTCTTTAAAATTTTAGGCACCTGTTTACTTGCCGGTAAAATAAAAGTATAAGGCCCCGGCAAATAATTTTTAAGCATACGGTATAATGGGGTGTCAATGCTTTTTGTATAATCGCTAAGGTGACTAAGATCCCGGCAAATAAAAGAAAGCTGAGCTTTTTGAGGATCTACATTTTTTATCCTGCAGATTCTTTCAATGGCTTTTGCCTGGAAAATATCACATCCCAGTCCGTATATGGTATCTGTGGGATAAATAATTACACCACCACTTTTCAGGCAGTCAGCAATTTGTTTTAATAACCTCGGCTGCGGATTGTCAGGATGTAAACGCAAAAACATGTTCTTAATTTATATAATTACAATTAACGGTATACCGGAAAGGATGCTACAAACCACAAGCAATAATCCTCTACATTTGCAAAGTTTAGCAATAAAAAAATTAATATGTCGCTTATTACGTTGGGTACTATGGCTTTCGATTCTATTGAAACTCCTTTTGGTAAAATAGATAAAATTGTTGGGGGTTCGGCAACCTATGTTGCATATGCTGCCAGCCATCTCATGAAACCTGTACAGCAAATATCAATTGTTGGGGATGATTTTCCAAAGGAAGAAATGGATGAGTTAAAAAAAAGAGGGGTACAAATGGAGGGCGTTGAAATAGTGAAAGGAAAAAAGTCTTTTTTCTGGAGCGGGAAATATCATCTTGACATGAACACCCGCGATACCCTGGTCACCGACCTCAATGTGCTGGCTGATTTTAATCCTATTGTTCCTTCTTCCTACCAGGGCGCAGAATTTTTAATGCTCGGCAACCTTATGCCATCACTGCAAATTAATGTGATAAACCAATTGCAAAAGCGTCCCAAATTAATTGTACTCGATACCATGAATTTCTGGATGGATACGGCACTTGCCGAATTACAGAAAGTAATTACCATGATCGATGTTCTTTTGATCAATGATACCGAAGCACGCCAGCTGAGCGGAGAATTCTCATTGGTTAAGGCTGCCAAAAAAGTGATGGAGATGGGGCCAAAATATCTCATCATAAAAAAGGGTGAACACGGTGCATTATTATTTCATGAAAATCATGTTTTCTTTGCACCTGCCTTACCGCTTGAAGATGTGTTTGACCCAACCGGCGCAGGTGATACTTTTGCCGGCGGGTTCATGGGCCACCTGGCGCGAACCCGTGATCTGAGTTTTGATAACATGAAAACAGCCATCATAGTAGGTTCAGCAATGGCGAGTTTTTGTGTTGAAAAATTTGGACCGCAACGCTTAAAAGAAATTTCAAAAGAAGATATCGATATACGTCTGCAGGAATTTGTTCAGTTGGTAAATTTTGATATAGATCTTGTTTGATTAAATCTTTAATTATTTTAAGAAATTTTTACTGATCAATACTTTATATGCTCGAGATAATTGCGCTTATTTTTATTACCCGCCGAATGGGAACACTGGCGCATGATAAAGGCTTAAAACCAGGTACCTGGAAATTATATACGGTACTGGCATGGTTTGCAGGAGAAATTCCCGGGGCTATAATTGGTGTCCTGATATTTGGAATTGATAACCTTATTAGTGTTGAACTTGTAGCACTGGCCGGCGCAGTTAGTGGTTATTTTATTATTAAGAATATTCTTTCAAAAAAGCCAAATGCAGGTATGGAAGATGATATAAACCAAATAGGACAGGAATAATTGTGGTTAGGAATGTCGCGCCAGCACTACCGTATTTTTAAATTGCTTTTTCTTTCCATCAGTATTAAATATTTCGGTATAAATAATATATATACCCTGCGAAAGTTTTTGAAAATTTTCTCCCAACCCATCCCACCGGTAATTTCCTTTTATTCCGCTCAATGCATTTCGTTGCAAGTAACGCACCGGCCTGCCCAACGCATCAAACACTGTAATGTTGGCTACATAGCCAGGTGTTGGAAAAGAATAATCTATAGTTAGAAAATCATCCACACCATCATTATCCGGCGAAAATATCTCGGGCGTTAATTTTATTTCGCCCTGTATTTTTTCATCCATCCGGTATTGCGAATTTTTATATCCGGGTGTGCCATAGCCAACAGAGGTTGCAGCAGAATGAAAATTATTTTCGGCTGAGGAGCCATTGTAATCTACCCGTTCCAGGGCAACTCCTTCTGTATTGGAGATGAGTTTAAAATGCCATTTATCATTGTATTTCACTTCGTCAATATTTTTTCCCTGCGCATTTAAAATTATCACATCGCCTTTATCATCAGGAAAAGAAGGCATAGTTAGTGCCCGTATAAAAGCCTCAGGATTTAGCGAAATATATTGCTGCTTAACTATTGCGGGTTCCGTTGTTATCACTAAATAATCAGCAGGAAATAATAAAAGAGGTATTTCAGTTAATTGCATGATACTGCTAATAACTCCGGTGGTACTGCGGTTGGCAACATACAACTGGCTTGCATCTGTTATTTTTTGTGACCGGTTATACAGTTCAACATAGTCAACTCCATCGGGCCTTGGGTTAAATAATATTTCATTTATCACTATATCAAAACTGTCCGGCAAAGTTGATAAGCCTACCCGTACGGATTTTTTTGAACCTATGATATTGCCTGCACAATCAGTTACACCGTTTACTGTTATGGAATAAATTTTATCGGATTGCAAAATAGTTTTCAGCTTGATATCCACTTCATCAAAAACCGGCGGTCTGCAAACAGCAGCCTGTATCACTCCACCATCACTGATAGTATAGTTTGCTAATGTGGCCGCGGTTAAGCTATCCAGCGGTTCTTCAAAAACCAACCGGATATTTAAACTATCGGTTGCAAATGCTCTTAACAATTTAGGCGCCTGCTTGTCGGCATTTATTGCATCAGATGAATTTATTTTACCGGGTGTTCCGCCTTTTGGATCTGCACTTGCCTTCCAATTTGTAAAGCCGCTGCACGGGTTTTTTGTATCGGTCATTTCTAACGTCCATCCACCTTCTTTTTTTAAAACATTCTGGTACCAGTTATCAGAATATGATACGGCATGAATGATCTTATTTTGAGGTGATCGCAACGAAATAATATCTGCATCATTATTTAAAGAAGGAAAATTGCTTACGCCTAATGCCCGGCCAAATGGTACAAAAGATACAGCTGCGCTGGTTGCGCAAATGATAACAAAACTATCCGGCAACAAAATAAAGTTGGGAAGGGTTGCGGTGGAAGTACCATCACTTAGTTTCCATCCTGCCAGGTTAAAAGGAATTGTAGCAACATTCTTTAATTCTACAAATTCGGCTGCAGGCAATCCGATTTGTGGTGTTGGATCAGCAAATATTTCATCAATGATAACATCATTTCTATTTGCATCCTGCGCAGCAACATCATTAATGATTACAATATTGATCAAAAAAAGTAACAGGTAAAATTTCATCTCCTATTTTATCTAACCAAGATAAAATTGCCAGGCGGCTGGAGCAATGTTAAAAAACCAGGAACTGTATTTGATTTACTCATTGTAAATTGCGGCATAATTAATAGAAATGAAAATAGCAGTTGTTGGCGCAACGGGTTTGGTGGGCAGTAAAATGCTGCAGGTATTAGCCGAAAGAAATTTCCCTGCGGATGAAATGCTTGCGGTGGCATCAGAAAAATCTATTGGAAAAGAAATTGATTTCAGGAATAAAAAAATAAAAATCATATCTGCCGCTGAGGCAATAGCTGCAAAGCCGCAACTGGCAATCTTTTCAGCCGGTGGCGCCACTTCTCTGCAGCTGGCTCCGCAATTTGCCGATGCTGGCATTACGGTGATCGATAATTCATCTGCCTGGCGTATGGATCCCGGAAAAAAACTGATCGTGCCGGAAGTCAATGCATCTATTCTTACTAAAGAAGATAAAATAATTGCCAACCCAAACTGTTCTACCATACAAATGGTTTTGATTCTGCACCCGTTGCATAAAAAATATAAAATTAAAAGAGTAGTTGTTTCTACTTATCAAAGTGTAAGCGGCACAGGCGTTAAAGCCGTTGCGCAAATGATGCATGAAAGAAAGCTTACAGAAAATGGCGTAGCTGCAGAAAATGCGGGAAGCTATGATATGGCTTATAAATATGCAATTGACATGAATGCCATTCCGCACATTGATACTTTTTTGGATAACGGCTACACAAAAGAAGAAATGAAAATGGTGAATGAAACAAAAAAAATAATGGGCGATGATTCCATCAGGGTGTCTGCCACCTGTGTACGCATACCGGTTATTGGTGGCCACAGTGAAAGTGTGAATATTGAATTTGAAAATGATTTTGACATAACGGAGCTAAGGGAAATATTACGGGTTGCGCCCGGTGTTGTTGTACAGGATGACGTAACAAACTTCGTGTACCCTATGCCGTTAACTGCGCATGATAAGGACGAAACATTTGTTGGCCGTATACGAAGGGATGATACCCAGGCAAATACACTCAACTGCTGGATAGTGAGCGACAACCTGCGAAAAGGTGCAGCCACCAATGCGATCCAGATAGCAGAATATTGTTTAGCCCATGAATTATTGAACTGATATTTTTAACATATTTTCTCAACTCAATACTATCCATCGCGCCATTACTGCACTACAATTTTACCTGATGCTACCTGTACGCCTTTTTTTATGATACGGTAAAAATAAATTCCCCGGTCTAATTCCTCGGTTGATATAACCTGGCGAACAGACTGGAGCTCTTTTTGCACCATCACCCTTCCCATGGCATCTATGATCTGAATGATCTCTCCATCCGGAATTTTAGTCAAAACCTGCAGTTCAGAATATTTATTTACCGGAACAGGGAAAACCAAATATTTACCTGCATCAACATAATATACCGGCACTTCGTTGGAATAAATTATCCGGCCATTCTTTAATGTAACCTTTGCCCTGAAATAAGTGATGCCCGTATTCAGGGGATGGTAGTCATATTGATAATCTAATGAGCTGCTTGCTTTAATACCATAGATC
>JACDBU010000139.1 GCA_013694745.1 Chitinophagaceae bacterium | reverse complement strand
CTCACCAGCAATGAATTATAAGCATTTTCCCTTATCCTGTTGTCGGTTTGGAATGAAGCGCCCTGCAGTCGTTTATAAAAATTTAAAAAATAATTGCGGCTTTGCCGGATGTCTATATCTCCAAAATTTGCCTGCCAGCCTTTCTTTTTTATTTGCATGAAAATCCTGTCAAACTCGCGTATATCCTGGGTATTGCCTTCGGGCTGAATGGGAATATTATTATCACTTATGGCGGCAGTTAATTCAAGACTGTCGCCAATAAAACCATTTATCTGCAAATTGAGACTCGAATTAACAACGGCGTCCTGGCTGTTTCCAAACGAAATTTCACGTCCAAAACTACCCATATAATTCATGTTTCCAAAATCGAAAAGTTTTGCATCCTGCAGCTTCCCTTTGTTGAAGACAGAAGGCTCAATTACAAAATTATACCTGATGCTGTCGAAATTGAAACGCCTTGTAACCGCATTTAATTTATAAGGAAAAACCCGGTAAGTGATATAAACATTTTCAAAGGGTGGCTTCCCTTTCCATTTTAATATTGCATTCACATAATCAACTTCATAAGCAGAATCAGGAATATTCAAAATAGAAACGGTATTGGGAACGATACTTAAGCTGTCGAACTGAATAGTATTTTCTTTAATGGTTAAAAATTTTCGCCGGATATTGGAAAGAGCTGGTTGCTGTGCAAAGATTGCCTGCGTGGATAATACAAAAAGAACAATAAAATATATCCGGCTGTGGTTCAACAGATTTAGTATTGATACCTCAAATTTAGCATATATTGAATAGTTAAGACAAGGATGAGAAGGAAGGGCTGCGTGTGAGAAGTTAAATAAGCAATTACCGAATTTATGCCGGAGGCTAAAGCCACCGGCTATTCATTATGTGATTATATTAATATTGTGAACTTCTCATACCGGAGGCTAAAGCCACCGGCTATTCATGTAACGGACGCATGAATAGACCCTGCCTTTAGGCTGGGGAAAATAGGCTTGATTTTAATGTGGGAATAATATACAGGAGGCTAAAGTTACCGGCTATGCATTATGTGTTTATATTATTATTGTGAACTTCTCATGCCGGAGGCTAAAGCCACCGGCTATTAATGTAACGGACGCATGAATAGACCCTGCCTTTAGGCTGGGGGAAAATTGGCTTTTGATTTTAATGTGGGAATAATATCCAAAAGCTAAAATCATCGTCTATACTTGTGTGATATATTAATATTGAAGATTTCTCATACCGAGGCTAAAGCCACCGGCTATTCATTTAACAGACGCATGAATAGACCCCGCCTTTAGGCTGGGGGAAAATAGGCTTGATTTTAATGTGGGAATAATATACCGGAGGCTAAAGTTACCGGCTATTCATTATGTGATTATATATTATAGCAGCTTTTGGCAGACCAAGTTTGATCAGCAATCATATTTCAGAAGATAATGAAGCGCCCAAATATTCGCGGTTCATCCTGGCAATATTCTCAACAGAAATTCCTTTTGGGCATTCAGCTTCGCAATTATAAATATTCCCGCAATTTCCAAAACCTTCTTTATCCATCTGCCCTACCATATTTAACACGCGTGAATTTCTTTCGGGATCGCCCTGCGGCAATAATGCAAGCTGCGAAACTTTGGCACTAACAAATAACATTGCCGACCCATTAGGGCAGGCAGCTACACAAGCGCCACAACCTATACAGGCAGCCGCATTGAATGCTTCTTCTGATTTTGCCCTGTCGACCGGTAATGAATTTGCATCAACCGCATTGCCTGTATTTACAGAAATAAATCCGCCTGCCTGAATGATCCTGTCGAAGGCTTTTCTGTCAACAACTAAATCTTTTATAACCGGGAAAACGGTCGACCTCCAGGGCTCCACAACAATAGTATCTCCTTCTTTATAAGCCCTCATATGCAACTGGCAAACCGTATTATTTTGCCAGGGTCCATGTGCTCTTCCATCAACGTACATGCTGCATGATCCGCAGATACCTTCTCGGCAATCGTGGTCAAATGCTATTGGGTCTTTTCCCTCATGTATAAGTCTTTCATTTAAAACATCAAACATTTCCAGGAACGACATCTCCGAAGAAATATCTTTTACATCGTATGTTTCAAATCGCCCCTTATTTTCGTGGCTTTTTTGCCGCCATACCTTTAAAGTAAGATTCATCGAATAATGTTCCATATGATTAGTTGTTCAATTGTTTAATGATTTAATGGTTCAATTGTTAAATGGTTAAATGGTTGAATGGTTAAATAGTTTATACTACGGTTCCAAACATAATTACTTAAGTGAAATGAAAGCGGGTAACTTTCGATATCATTAAGTTTAAGATATGTTTTATGGTCTTCCATCAACAATTTATCAATTAATCAATCCGGCAATTATGATTGTTATTTATAACTCCTCAGGCTCGGCTTCGCAACATCAAAATGCAATTTTTCTTTATGCATTTCTTCTAATCCGTTATTGTATTCCCAGGCGGCAACATAACTAAAAGCATTATCGTTACGCAAGGCCTCACCTTCCGCAGTCTGGCTTTCTTCCCTGAAATGCCCGCCACAGCTCTCTTTGCGCTCAAGCGCATCCAGGCACATCAATTGCCCAAGCTCTAAAAAATCTGCTACCCTTCCCGCTTTATCAAGCTCCGGATTCATTTCAAAAATTCCACCGGGGATCTTTACATTTTCCCAGAATTCTTTTCTTAATGATTTTATTTCTTCAATTGCTTCTGACAATCCCTTTTCATTTCGCGCCATGCCGCATTTTTCCCACATGATCTTTCCCAGCCGTTTGTGAAAACTTTCAACCGTTTCATTGCCTTGTACATTCATTAATTTTTCTATTCTCGCACTGCATTCATTTTCTGTTGCATCAAATGCCGGGTGCGTAGTTGCAATTGCTTCTGTTCTAATTTCTCCTGCCATATAATTTCCCAGTGTGTACGGAATAACAAAATATCCATCAGCCAGTCCCTGCATTAATGCTGAAGCACCCAGACGGTTTGCACCATGATCACTGAAATTGGCTTCCCCTAAAGAATACAAGCCGGGTACCGTTGTCATAAGTTCATAATCAACCCAAAGACCACCCATAGTGTAATGCACAGCAGGATAGATCCTCATCGGAACATCATAAGGATTTTCGCCCGTGATCTTCTCATACATCTCGAAAAGATTTCCATATTTTTCTTTGATCACTTCTTTACCAAGTTGTATCACGCTTTCATCACTGGCATCAGCCATGCCACGCTTGCCGATCTCTACTTTCCCGTAGCGTTTAATAGCATCCGCAAAATCAAGGTATACGGCCATCTTTGTTGTGCCCACGCCGTAACCCGCATCACACCGCTCTTTAGCGGCACGCGATGCCACATCACGCGGCACAAGATTTCCGAAAGCAGGATATCTTCTTTCCAAATAATAATCACGGTCTTCCTGCGGAATATCAATTGCTTTTCTTTTTTCGTCAATATTTTTTGGAACCCAGATCCGTCCATCGTTGCGCAAACTTTCGCTCATTAATGTGAGTTTGCTTTGATGATCGCCGGTAACCGGTATGCAGGTTGGGTGTATTTGTGTAAAACATGGATTGGCGAAATAGGCGCCTTGCTTATGCGATTTCCAGGCGGCAGTTACATTGCTACCCATGGCATTGGTGCTTAAATAAAATACATTCCCATAACCACCGGAGCAAATAAGCACGGCATGACCAAAGTACCTTTCAAGTTTGCCCGTAATTAAATTCCGGGCAATGATACCACGTGCCTTGCCATCGATCTTTACAATATCATGCATTTCATGGCGCGCATACATGGTAACATTTCCCAATGATACCTGCCGCTCCAATGCACTGTAAGCGCCTAATAATAATTGCTGACCGGTTTGCCCGGCAGCATAAAACGTTCGCTGCACCTGGGTTCCGCCAAAGGAACGGTTACTGAGCAAGCCCCCATATTCCCTGGCAAAGGGAACTCCCTGGGCCACACACTGATCAATAATATTTCCACTTACCTGCGCCAGCCGGTAAACATTCGATTCCCTTGAACGATAATCCCCACCTTTAACCGTTTCATAAAAAAGACGAAAAATAGAATCACCGTCGTTCTGATAATTTTTAGCAGCATTAATTCCACCCTGCGCCGCAATTGAATGCGCCCTGCGCGGACTATCCTGGAAACAAAACGCTTTTACTTTATAACCGAGCTCGCCAAGTGTTGCGGCAGCGGATGCACCAGCAAGCCCGGTACCTACAACAATTACTTCCAGTTTTCTTTTATTGGCCGGACTAACCAGTGCCACATGATCCTTATAGTTTGTCCATTTTTGTTCAAGGTCTCCCTCCGGAGTTTTTGCGTCTAAGGCCATACGTTAGTTGTTATTTTTGATCAACAAATTGATGTGTTTTACTTTCACCACAAACAAAAGATATTGCCTGTGTAATCTCATCACGCTTCACTCACTGCGGTTAATAATTCTATAATAAAAACTCATTGCAGCCACCCGGCCATGAATGCTACAGGCATCATGGCAAATAAAATGCAAATGGCAATGGAATAAAAAATACCAATACCCTTAACAATGGGTGTCCACCTCCTGTGATTAATTCCGAATGTTTGAAATGCACTTTGAAAGCCGTGCAACAAATGAAATAAAAGGGAAACTAAACCCACCAGGTATAATATGAACCATAGGGGGTTTGTAAAAATGTTTTTCATTTCATGGTAGAGATCAATTACAGGCCCGTTGAAATACAATTCATGTTTTGTGCTTGCCCAAAAATGATACAGATGCATAACCAAAAACAAAAGAACGAAAGTACCCAGCCAGCCCATATAACGGCTGTACCACTTAATTTCACGGGGATAATTTTGTTTTAAATAACCGGTTTTCCTGGCAGCCCGGTTTTGCGTCCATAGAATTAGTCCCTGTATAATATGCAAAACAAAAACTGCAAACAATCCTATCTCGAGAAACCGTACGAAATAATTATGCAGCATAAAATGTGCAACGTTATTAAATGTTGCGCCATTATCGTTATAAAATATCATTGAATTAATAGAAGCATGAACTATGAGATAGATCATGAGAAAAAAACCGGTTAAACCCATTAAAATTTTTTTGCCTATCGAAGAAGTGAATAACTGTTTCCAGGTCATAAAAAGAAAGTTGATTACAAATTCAGTTTTGCAAAAATACTACAGGAAGTGCAGAAAACAGGGAAAATAAGTAAAAGGGAAATGAGCAAACCAGCATTTAAATATCCAGCCTTTTCATTAAGATGTTATCCAGCTGGGTAAAGATTATGTCAGGTTTTAAAGTTCGCCATTGGGGGAAGTTGATCAGTTCAATGTAATGATTGAGCCGGGCTTTTTTAAAATCGTACTGGGTTTGTTCGGGCATGTTGATACAAATTATCCAGCCGCCTTCATCGGTCACATCTTCAAACCATTCTTCATAATAGCTGTCATCGCTGCTGTGAAAATTCAAAACATTCTCTGCGATAAGGATATATTTTGTTATCCCCTCGCGTAAAAGCAGGTCGATCACATCACGCTTTAACGTCATAATATCATTTTCGATAGCATCATTCCATTCACCGAGCATTTCAATAATTGCGTACCTTGAAGAATAGTCTATCATCAGAAACTTGATGTACAATGTTGAACTTCCAAACTCATCCCATTGCGGATGGATATAAAAATTATATACCGTTTTAGAAAAAACAAATTCGCTGTATTCTCTTTCAAAAAAGGGAGAGCGTTCATCATCTTCGGATGTATATAAATAACGCCAGTTATCGTAAGGTGCGATATTTTGCAAAATTAAATTTTTTCGTTTCCCATACAAAGCAGCATGAGTACAAAAATAAAAATTTAGAATAAATAGTAGATAAATAATTATAGGTTCTGAAGGATATGCGGCTTTTTTTCTGTTGTATTCCAGTTAAACATTACAAGGCCGATAGCGCCAATAGTTACGCACACATCTGCCACATTAAAAATACCTGTTCTAAAATGGCTGATACCGATATTCATAAAGTCTGTAACATGCCGGTCAAACAATAACCGGTCGATAATATTACCTATACCCCCCGCTACTATTGCTGAAATAAATAATAACTTAGGCAACCGCATTTTCTCTGAATTCCGGATTGCATAAACAGCCAGCAGCAAAAGACATACCAGCGGCAAAATACTTAATAACCAAAAACTTAATGGCCTTGATAAATTATCTCCCAGGTTTAATGCAGCGCCTGTGTTCTCAACATATTCCAGTCTTACCGTATCATGGAGATAAGAAATAACCTCCTTATCTCTTAAATGATCTTTCGCCAGGTTTTTTGTAAACCGGTCGCAACCAATAAAAGCAACAGATAAAAGACAGAAAGAAAATATTTTAAATTTTTGTTTCATAGTTATGAACGGTAAATCATTCTTTCAAGATAATTATAAAAATATAATAAAAAAGCCGCTCAACAGAACGGCTAATTTGTTAAATTATATGGCAGGCTCAATCGATAATGAGCTTATCTGCAAAAACTACCTTTTTATCAGCATCCGCTATTTTGATCATATAAACACCGCTTGCCGGCTTTGTTTTTAATTGCACTTTTTCCATCTGTTTGCTGTTATTGATCAATACCTGTTTGGTGGTTATCATCCTTCCCTGCACATCAGTTAATTGCATATTGTATGTGCCTGGTCTTATCTTATCAAATAAAATTTTTATTTCAGAACCAATAACCGGATTAGGATAAATGCTGATAAAATCATTCCCGATAATTTCTTTTTGTGACAATTCAGCTACGCCAACTGTGTTGCGTAATTGATTTTGAAAAAGGAGGTTGCTATTGGCAAGATCTGAAGCATTGTAAATTTTGCCCGCTGTATTCAGTTTTGTAGCAGAAAGATCCTTCAAATCAACTTTATAAAAACCTTCAAAAGTGTTAGCGCTGCTTATTATTACATTATCATTGTTATCAACTGCAGCCCCATTTACCGTGAAAGAACCTGAAAGATTTTTAACTGAACCCATGTAGCTCGTTATCCTGGTGTCTATATTTATTTTAAAAACATTATGACTCGCGGTAAACAAATATAAATTCCCGGAAACATCACCCACGATATCTCCGCCCCAGCTACTGCATTTATTATGTACAGAAAGCCCGTTGCTTGATTCAGCATCCACTAAATTTCCCAGGTCTGTGATCACAATTTTTTTACCTGTTGTAAAACGTATTAAATGATTTCCATCATTTGTAATTGCATAACCATTGCCATCAGACCCAATGGTCATACGGGTTATATGATTTGCTTCATCATTAAGGTTGGCCGTGTTTAACAGCATTGTTTTATAGGAATAAAACTTTTTGTCGGCAGATTTTGCAGAAAGATCAAGCCAGCGCAACTCTCCTATCCTTAATGGTGTAAAAAATAATTTTTCATGCTTCTTATCATATGCAGCCGCTGCAACCATGGATTCGGTTGGCGATGTTTCTGATGATGTTATCTTATTGTCAGGTGAGCCAACAGAAAATTTTGTTTTACCGCTTTCAAAAATATTACCCGTTACTGTTCCGGTGTTAAGATCCAGTTCCCGAATTTCTGTCCAGGAAAAATTCCCGTTATCCTGCCCGGTAATGGCAAAGGCCTTGCCTGCATTTTGTGCAAATAATGAAAAAGAAATAAATGATAAAGAAACAATGAGTAGAAGTTTAGTTTTCATATGGTTCCATTTTATGTAACGTTTAAAATTATTGTGTTATAAATTTAAGACAATTCTGAGTGTTAAGAAAAAAATTGATCACTATTTTTCCATTGCTTTTTTTACACTTTTATGTAACAGGAGCAATCGTTTGGCATTATCATAATCTGAAATGCCCGATTTTTCCATTAACATTTTTACACCTCTGTCAACCAGTTTTTCATTTGTGAGCTGCATGTTTACCATTACATTATCTTCAACTCTCCCCAATTGTATCATCACGGCAGTAGAGATCATATTAAGTACCAGTTTTTGGGCGGTACCATTTTTCATCCTGGTACTTCCTGTCACAAATTCAGGACTAACGATAACTTCAATGGGATGATCCGCTTCGGCGCTCACTGGTGAGGCGGGGTTACCCGAAATGCTGCCGGTAATTATTCCATTTTCCCGGCATTTTTTTAAAGCGCCAATAACATAGGGTGTTGTTCCGCTTGCAGCGATTCCAATTACAACATCATTTGTGGATATATTATAAAGCTGCAGATCTTTCCATCCCTGGTTAAAATCATCTTCTGCAAATTCAACCGCTTCCAGGATGGCCTTGTTGCCGCCTGCAATTACGCCAACTACCAGGCCGGGGGGAACACCAAATGATGGCGGGCATTCACTTGCATCTACAATTCCTAACCTGCCGCTGGTGCCGGCTCCAATATAAAAAAGGCGCCCGCCCATTATCATTTTATCCACGATCGCCTGAACAAGCACTGCTATTTGTGGAATAATTTTTTCAACTTCACCCGGTACTGTTTTATCTTCCTTATTTATGCTTGTAAGTATTTCACTGACTGACATTTTTTCCAAATGCCTGTAAGGGGAAGAATGTTCTGTTACTTTTTCAAAAAGCATTTTATCATTTTACCAAAGAAAAAAACTAATTAGCACTATGGTATTTTAATAAACCGTCCATCGGATTTTTTAAAACTTTCCCCAGATCGAGCTGGTACGTTTCGCAAATCTCTTTCAGCACATCTTTAAAACCATAGGCAATACTCCCAACAAAATGTACCGGAAGGCTCCAGCTTTCGCGGTATTTATTTATGTGATTAAAAAAGAAATCATTCAGCCCGTCTTCAATGATATTTTCAACCATGTAATGATCCCGGTTCTCTGCCAGGAATATAGCAAAATTGGCAAGATACCGGTTGGGCAACGGCTGTTTGTATACTGCATTTAATATCTCTACACTATTGGTGGCAAATCTTGCATCAAAACGGGCACGCATATCTTCATCGAAAGTTTTATAAAGGTAATATTGAATAACTTTTTTACCAAGATAAGCACCACTTCCTTCATCGCCGAGTACGTAACCCAGTCCAGGACTGTTCTTCACAATTTTTTTGCCATTGTAATAGCATGAGTTTGACCCGGTGCCCAATATGCAGGCAATGCCCTTATCGTCACCACATAAGGCTTTTGCAGCTCCCGTAAGATCGTGTTCCACATCAATTTGTGCTTCAGGGAATGTGTTTTGCAATGATTTTTTTACTGTTTTTACATTTTCCGGATTACTACAGCCGGTGCCATAAAAATAGAGCTCATCAATGTTTATTTTTTTTATCTGCGTAAGCAATTCATTTTGCAATATCTGCTCCATTTGCACACCCGAAATAAAGTAAGGGCTCATACCCTGGGTAAAAAAAAATTTTTTTTGCCTAGCCGAAACAAGGCACCATTCGGTCTTTGTAGAGCCGCTATCTGCGATCAATTTTACAAGTGGCATGTTTATCTCATCTTAATTAGTGAAATTTGCAAATCTTATATAAATAAAAATAGTTCAATAATAGGTAAGTATGAATAATAAAAAACTCCAGGTATGGCTTCCGCTTCTCTTAAGTATAATGATGATTTTTGGAATGCTGATCGGTTTTAAGATAAAGGGAAATATGCCGGGGAATAATATTTTCTATAACGAAAAACAAAGGCCGGTACAGGAAGTATTGAATCTTATAAAAGATAAATATGTAGATGATATTGAAACAGATTCACTGGCTGACAGTGCCATCGTTTATATTCTTTCTAAACTTGATCCCCATTCTTTATTTATGCCGGCTAAAGAATTGCAACAGGTAAAAGAAGAGCTCGAGGGGCAATTTTACGGAATTGGAATTGAATATGGGATGATCAATGATACCATCAATGTGCTCAACGTAATAAAAGACGGGCCATCAGAAAAAGCAGGGTTAATCATGGGAGATAAATTTTTAAAAGTTGGTGACTCATCTGCCATATTGAAAGGAATAAAACCGGATAAAATAAAACAACTCTTTCGCGGTGGAAACAGCAGTAAGGTGGTAGTAACTATTCTCAGGAATAATGAAATAAAGCAGATCACCATTGTAAGAGGAATGATTCCTATATACAGCCTGGATGCGGCTTACATGGTATCCGACAGCATAGGGTACATCCGGCTGAATAAATTTTCAGAGGTCACTTATAAAGAATTTATGCGGGCCACGGAAACTCTTCAAAAGCAAGGCATGAAAAGCATGATACTTGACCTGCGGGATAATGGCGGAGGGGTTTTATCTGAGGCAACAAATATTGCCGATGAATTTTTAGATGGGGACAAACTTATCACCTACACTGAAGGGAAACATTCGCCGAAAAAAGAATACCGCTGCCAGAAAGAAGGAATATTTGAAAAAGGAAAACTGGCGATCTTATCCAATGAAGGTACGGCATCTGCTAGCGAAGTATTGATTGGCGCTTTGCAGGATTGGGACCGGGCAACCATAATTGGAAGAAGAACATTTGGCAAGGGTTTGGTACAGGAACAATTTGAGCTCAGTGATGGATCGGGCCTGCGGTTAACCATTGCACGGTATTATACGCCGCTGGGAAGAAGCATTCAAAAATCTTACAGCAAAGGAGTTGCAGCATACGAAAGTGAATTGCTTAACCGCTTTCACGATGGCGAAGTATTTTATGCTGATTCTACAAAGAGTGATACAACCAAATTATTTAAAACAAAATCGGGTAAAATTGTGTACGGCGGAGGCGGTATTACACCCGATGTATTCGTGGCGTTAGATACAACTGCAATGGATAAGGAATTGTCGAAAATATACCAGAAAGGAACGATAAATAATTTTATATATAAAAACTACATGAGCCATCAATCGAACTTCGCGGCTTATAAAACACCCCTGGAATTCCAAAAAAGTTTTTTGGGAGATGGTGATACCTGGAATAGTTTTATTGAGTATGCTTCCAAAGATTCCGTGAACCTTAGCAATATATCACAAAGAGAAAAAACCAATATATTAAACCAGATAAAAATCTTAACTGCCCGACAGATCTGGCATACTGAAGGCTTATACGAGGTTAGTAATGCAGCAGACCCATTAATTAAAAAAGCACTGGAAGTTTTGCACTCCGAAAAATAAAGCTATACAGGTTTGATTTTTTTTATATTTTTAATACCTAAACCACTTCATTATGATATATTGTTCAAACTGCGGCAAAGAATTGCCGGTTGGTAGTAAATTTTGTCCGTCATGTGGAACCACTATAGGCGCTGTAAACAGGGAACATGAACCGGTTAGAACAGAGCCAGTCCGCACAGAGCCAGTTCGCACAGAACCAGTTCGCACGGAACCAGTACGCACGGAACCGGTACGCACAGAGCCAGTTCGCACAGAACGCGTAGTTACCACACAAGCAGAGCTTGGAAATTTCAGTACGCGCAGAACGGTTAATGAATTTTATAAAGACCCGGGGTTTTGGGGAGGCCTGATCCTTATTACAGGATTTTTTCTGCCGTTCTTATCTAACAATACTGTTTCTCTTTTTGATACGGTGAGGCTGGAAATGGAAACTGATAAGGTGGTGTTACTTTGGGCGATTTTCCCGGTTGCGGGTTTATTTATGTTACTGCATAGTTTAAATGTTTTCTCCGGTTTCCTGGCTATTTTTTTTACATTCCTTGCCGTGATCGCATTGGTCTATTGGGGATATCATATGCTCACCAACCGTACAAAATATTTTGGCACCGAGGATATAACTACCATTATAAAAACAGTTGGGATTGGTTTATGGGCTACGTTATTAGGAACGATACTTTTACTTTTTCACAAACGCCACATAAAAGTTGAAGTACATAATACAAGAGTTATCGATCGCGGGTTATAATTTTTTTTTCAATAATTTTCCGGCGGCTTCGGCCGCTTCAATAGCCCCGGCCTTCACGCCCGGGCTATTCATTATTGCGCAGCTCCACTAACTTTAAATTGTAAACTCATTATCTTTACTACAAAAGAATTTTATGTGGCTCAACAGCATTTTAGATACCATCGGCAATACTCCTCTTATAAAATTAAATAAGATCACTAAAGAGCTTCCCTGTACCGTTTTAGCAAAAGTTGAATATTTTAACCCAGGTAATTCTATTAAGGATCGTATGGCATTAAAGATGGTAGAAACTGCTGAAGCCGAGGGCAAATTAAAACCTGGTGGTACAATTATAGAAGGCACTTCCGGCAATACTGGTATGGGCCTGGCGCTTGCTGCATGTGTAAAAGGATATAAATGCATTTTTGCTACTACCGACAAACAATCAAAGGAGAAAGCAGATATATTAAAAGCCGTTGGAGCAGAAGTTATTGTATGTCCAACCAATGTTGAGCCCGATGATCCGCGAAGCTACTACTCAGTATCGGCAAGGCTTGCAAAAGAAACGCCGAATTCTTTTCACATGAATCAATATGATAATCTTGCCAACCGCCAGGCGCATTATGAAACAACCGGGCCTGAGATATGGGAACAAACCGGTGGAAAGATCACTCACCTTGTTGTGGCAACCGGTACAGGTGGAACCATAACGGGGGTTGCAAAATATCTGAAAGAAAAAAATTCTTCTATTAATATCTGGGCAATAGATGTGTATGGATCACTTTTGAAAAAATTTCATGATACAGGTGAAATCGACCAGGGGGAAGTATATCCGTACATCACCGAAGGAATTGGGGAAGATTTTGTGCCCGCCAATTATGATATGAGCCTGATAGATAAATTTGAGCTTGTTAATGATAAAGATGGTGCCGTTATGGCCAGGCGTATTTCAAAAGAAGAAGGGATTTTTGTGGGGTACAGTGCAGGCAGCGCTTTACAGGGTTTAATGCAACTGAAAAATGAATTAAAAAAAGATGATATAGTGGTGGTTATATTTTGTGATCATGGCAGCCGTTACGTTGCTAAAGTTTATAATGATCAATGGATGATGGAACGGGGATTCCTGGATGTAAAAACATTCAAAGATCTTGTTGGGGGAAGAGGTGCAAAACGACTGGTAACCATAGGACCAAAAGATACCGTAGCTGCAGCAATTGATCTGATGAAAAAATATGATATAGAAAATGTTCCTGTATTGGATAGCGATAATATAGTGGGCGCTTTAAGTGAAGGTGGCCTGTTCAATAAGATTCTATCAACCCCCGAAATAAAAAGCCAGCTTGTAGAAAGCGTAATGGAAAAACCCTACCCTGTTGTGCATTTTGATTCGCCTGTTGAAAGATTGAGTAAATTTATTACCAAAGAAAATGGCGCTGTTTTGAGTAAAGACGACAGTGGCAACTATCATATAGTAACCAAATATGATATCATACAAAGCGTTGCGCGGTAATGCATACATATTGTGTTTGTAGCTAAACCCGCTCCCATAACCGCTTTATAAAGATTTAATTTATAATACCGGATATTTTAGAGTAGATATACGATGCCTTTTACACGAAGTTTCACCTGCTCAAAAATGTGTTATCTACTAACCAAACAGTATTTAGCGTAATATTAAAAAAGCGCAATAATGCTCTTGTGCAGTGCCTCTCAGCCATATATCTTTGTTCCAGAAGTTGATTGATGTTGATCAGAACATTAATCAAAAAATTATCCAAATATCGATTGAAAAAACTTTACATCCTTGTTTCTTGAAAAGCTAATAAAAATCCGATATCAGTCAACTTCTTGTTTTTTTATCCAGTTATCTTAGAAGAAAATTTAAAATCCAACATCCAAAACGTCCAGGTGAAAAACTGAATTATCCGTGTTAAACCAAACATTATCCATTAATCCTAGAGGAAAGCTTTAAAATCAATCCCTTAGAAAACCTCCACTGAAACCAGTAAATTATTCTGGTAAGAGATTATTCTCTTTAGGTAAAGGTCCCAAGGAAATCCAACTCATCTTTTGATGTTTGTTGGATAAAAGAAAATACTTCTGCAGATCTGCAATGTCTTATCTGCGGAAGTTTTTTATTTTACATACCGTTGTTTTATTTTGCAGTATGTATTTATCCGGCACTGATAAATTTCCGCCTCCCACAAAAATCATCTCTTTAGTTCCCTCTCTAACAGAATTATTATATCATTTTAATTTAGATACAGAAGTCACCGGTATTACAAAATTCTGTGTACACCCTGCGTCATGGTATAAAACTAAAACCCGGGTTGGTGGGACAAAAACAATAAACACATATCTGGTAAAAAAAATGGCTCCGGACCTTGTGATCGCCAACAAAGAAGAAAATATAAAAGAACAGGTGGATGAAATTGCATGTGACTTTAATGTGTGGGTTACTGATGTCAACAGAATGCAAGATGCAATTGGAATGATAAAAGATATTGGCATGCTTGTAAATAAAACCAGCGCTGCAGTTAAACTTGTAGACGCTATCAACACCGCATTTCAAAATCTTAAAAAGCCGGAACGCATTTTATCTGCTGCATATCTTATCTGGCAAAACCCCTTTATGGCAGCCGGCGGTGGCACTTTCATAAGTGATATGATGAAGTTGTGCGGCTTACAAAATGTATTCGAAAATAAGAACCGGTATCCATCAATTACGCTGGAAGAATTGAAGAATGCCAATTGCCGGTTAATTCTATTGTCTTCAGAGCCCTTTCCTTTTTCTGAAAAACATCGCACACTTATACAAGAACAGTTACCAGGGAAGAAAATTATTTTAGTTGATGGCGAAATGTTCAGCTGGTATGGAAGCAGGTTGTTAATGGCAGCCCCTTATTTTAAAAAATTAATGTCTGAAATTTAATATCAATAATAAATGTTTTATACGCTTCATACACGTGTAGCTAAGATTATTTTGCATTTTTCATTTTGGATTTGGAATTGTAGGTTTGCAGACATCATAAAACTATAGAAATGGCCTCAAAAAGAATTGCTGAACTCCTGGGTGATAAAGCGGATTACTTATTAAATCATACATGCACAACGGTAGATAAATCAACACTAACATTACCATCTGCCACTCATGTTGATGATATTTGGATAAACAGTAACCGCAACAACAGGGTATTACTGAGTTTGCAATCATTGCTTAATAATGGCAGGCTTGGCGGTACTGGCCACTGTTCCATATTCCCGGTTGACCAGGGCATAGAACACAGTGCAGGCGCTTCATTTGCGCCCAATCCAATTTATTTTGATCCTGAAAATATTATCAAGCTGGCCATTGAAGGAGGCTGTAATGGTGTGGCGTCAACCTATGGTGTATTAGGAATAATGAGCCGCAAGTATGCACACAAGCTGCCTTTCATCGTAAAAATAAATCACAATGAATTTTTAAGCTACCCTAATAAATTTGATCAAACTATGTTTGGCACTATTAAAAGTGCATGGAATATGGGCGCAGTGGGCGTGGGTGCAACCATTTACTGGGGCAGCCAGGAAAGTACAAGGCAGTTGAAAGAAGTTGCTGAAGCATTTGAACAGGCGCATGAATTAGGAATGTGCACTATACTGTGGTGTTACCTACGCAATAATGCCTTTAAAGTTGATGGCGTTGATTACCATGCAAGTGCTGATTTAACCGGGCAGGCAAATCATCTCGGTGTTACTTTACAGGCCGATATCATAAAACAAAAATTACCCGTAAACAACGGCGGATACCTGGCTACAAAACATGGCAAGACCTCCCCACTCGTTTATGAAAAATTAACAACGGATCACCCGATAGATCTTTGCCGGTACCAGGTTTTAAATTGCTACAGCGGCAGGGTTGGGTTAATTAACAGTGGTGGTGAAAGCCTTGGCGCCAATGACCTGGCCGATGCAGTAAGCACAGCAGTGATCAACAAACGCGCAGGCGGCATGGGTTTGATAATGGGTCGCAAGGCTTTTCAGAAACCGTTAAAAGAGGGGATTGAATTATTAAATGCAACACAAGATGTATATTTAGATAAGAGTATAACCGTAGCATAACACAAATGAAAAATGTAAAATGAAAAGAGCCGGGTTAAATCTTTATATCATTTATTACATTTTTAATTTTTCTTTTTCAATTTGCAGCTATGAAAAAAGATGAAGATTTTGATGCCAGCCTGGCGGGTGAAGAAGGTGAAACGGAAGAAACCAGGCGTCGCTGGTTTAGAAGGATAAAAAAAAATATCACTACATCCACTAAAGATAAAAAAGAAGCGCCCGATGGTTTATGGACCAAATGCCCTTCTTGTAAATTAACCTTAACCGTTTCTGATCTCAGGGAAAATTTATTTGTTTGCCCCAGA
This sequence comes from Chitinophagaceae bacterium, assembly GCA_013694745.1. Taxonomy (GTDB): domain Bacteria; phylum Bacteroidota; class Bacteroidia; order Chitinophagales; family Chitinophagaceae; genus Ginsengibacter. The sequence goes on along the minus strand of JACDBU010000139.1, from coordinate 3,943 downwards.
TGCGATTATCACCATCGTATTGGAAGTGAAGAATATTTTGATATCCTGTTTGATGATGACAAGTTCACCGAACTTTTTGGTAATATCAGGTCAAAAGATATGCTTGAATTTGTAGATCTTAAACCTTACAGCAAAAGGCTTAAGGAAACGTATGAAAAAACTGGCGTTCATGATTCTATTACGGTTGCACATGGAAAAATAAAAGATAACGACATTGTGATCGCATGTATGGATTTTGAATTTATCGGTGGCAGCCTTGGTAGTGTAATGGGTGAAAAAATTGCACGTGCATGTGACTATTGCATCAAGCATAAAATCCCTTTTATGATCATCAATAAAAGTGGTGGCGCACGGATGATGGAAAGTGCTTTTTCATTGATGCAGCTTGCTAAAACATCAGGCAAACTCTCACAATTATCCGATGCTAAAATTCCCTATTTATCATTGTGTACAGATCCTACATTTGGCGGTATAACTGCTTCGTTTGGAATGCTGGGGGATATTATTATGGGTGAACCCGGCGCCCTCATTGGTTTTGCGGGGCCGCGGGTTATAAAAGAAACCATAAAAAAAGATCTTCCCCCGGGCTTTCAGCGCAGTGAATTTTTACTGGAGCATGGCTTCCTTGATTTTATAGTGCACCGGAAAAACCTGAAAGACAAGATAGCGCAGCTTATAGAATTGTTCAGATCCTGATAAATATTTTTTGTTTATTGCAGCAGTTCAAAATTAATAACTGCTGCTTTTTTATACCATGGAACTCAGTAACCGGAAAGCATATTATGAATATTTTTTCGAGGCAAAATACATTGCAGGGATGGTGCTTACCGGAACTGAAATAAAATCACTGAGAGCTGGTAAAGCCAGCTTCAATGACAGCTATTGCATATTTGATAAAGGTGAGTTGTATGTAAAAAGTCTTCACATTGCAGAATATAGTTTTGGCACCATCCACAATCACATGCCCATGCAGGAAAGAAAATTATTACTGCAAAAAAAAGAGCTGCGAAAACTTGAAAATAAAATAAAAGAAAAAGGATATACCATTATTCCATTAAAAATTTTTATCAGCGAAAAAGGATTTGCAAAAATGGAGATCGGGCTGGGTAAAGGAAAAAAAATATACGACAAAAGAGAAACCATAAAATCAAGGGAAACAGACAGGGAAATAAAAAGGAAATACGGGATCTAGCTATGTATAATGGGTACATGTATGGCCACTAATGTTCCTTTACCGGGAGATGAATCGAAGTCAACTGTACCATGCAGGTATTCGATCCTGGCAATTATATTCTTTAACCCGATCCCATCAAATTTTTGAAGTTGTAACGCGTTGAAGCCTTTGCCATTATCTTCAATAGTTGCAGCAATTCCTTCATTGTCTTTCAGCAATGAAATATCGAGCTGGTTTGCCTGGGAATGTTTTATTACGTTGTTCACACATTCCTGTATCACCCTGTATAAAACGGTTTCCACATCCGTATCAAGCCTGCTTTGCAACCCTTCGGAATATAGATTAACCTTCAATACTGTATGATCAATTTTATCAATGAATTCTTTTACAGCATTGGATAGCCCGGATTTTAGCAAGGCATTTGGCATCATATTATGGCTTACCGAACGTACTTCTTTGCAACTTTCATCAACAAGAGAAATTATTTTTTCCAGTGCCAGCTTATCTTCTTTATTTTTGAAAGTTGATTTATTCTCAAAACTCGAAAGGTTCATTTTTGCTGCGCTCATTAGCTGCCCTACCCCGTCATGAAGTTCTGCGGCAATGCGTTTGCGTTCATTTTCTTCTGCCTGCAAAACTGCTTTGGCCGACAGGTCCTGGTGGCGAATAGTTTCTGCCTGTAATCGCTTTTCATTCTTTAATTTAAATCTTTTGTAATAAGACAAGGATAATAATAACACGGAGATCAAAACCAAAATAATCCCGGCTATCCAGTATTTTTTAATGATACCCAAAAACCGTTGCTGCTCAATTTTTCTTTCTTTTTTTTCTGTTTCATATTTGGTTTCGGCAATGGTAATTCCGGCCTGCATATTATTCCTGAAAATAGTATCATTGAGATTGCTGTAGTCCCTGAAAAATGAATACCCTTCTTTATATTCATTAAGGTCATATAAAATCTCCGATTTTTCTTTGAATGCCCTGGATAAAACCAGTTTATCACCTGCTAATTGATCATAGTAAATCGATGAATCCTCCTGCTGCAGGGCTTCCCGGAGTTTATTTATCTTATGATATACTGTCCCCGCATTGTAGAACAATTTACCTGTTAAGGTGGTAAACTTTGTTTCATTTGCATAGTTGATCCCCTGTTGATAATAGTATAATGCACTATCAGGCTCATTCAAATTTTTGTACATATCTCCCAAATTGGCGCAGGCAAATACAAGTCCTTTACCGTTATTGAGTTCTTTATAAAGGGCAAATGATCTGTATTGATAAACAAGAAAGGAATCATTGCTTATGCCGCCATATGCGGTAGCAAGGGAAGCATATAAACGTGCAAGCGATATTTTATCCAAACGGTGCTGAGCTACTATAATTACCTGTCTAAATAACCTTATCGATTTTGCAGTTTGGTGCTGCTTCATATAATCAGCAGCAAGGTTTTCAATGGCTTTCATCGAATCAACCGGGCCGGGAGCCTCGGTTTGCTGTGCATTTAAATGAAAGCAAAAGCATAGCAGGAAGCCGATTGATAAACAGCGTTTGATAACCATACGGATTGAAAGATAATAATCGAAGACTATTTATGCTATACCCTCCGCTAGGTATTTTATGGCAGGTACAAAAAAAATCCTCCCGTTTTTGCGGGAGGAATCTTCTTGCAAGAAGTAATATAATCTAAAACAATGATTAATTATTTCTTTCCGTTTGCCTTCATTTTGTCAGCAGCATCTTTCATTTTGTCTGCAGCTTTATCCATCATTTTTTTTGAAGTATCAGCCATTTTTGTAGCGTCATTCATCATTTTTTTAGATGTGTCCATGTTGCTCATGGTAGTGCTGTCAGTTTTTGGAACTTCTTTAGTGATAGTAGTATCACCATTAGTAGTTGTAGTCTTAGTAGTGTCGCCGTCATTACAAGCTGTCATAAAAGCAGCAACTGTTAAGATTGCAAATAATTTTTTCATTGTTCTTTTGTTTAAAGTTTTTAATGGCCGCAAAAGTATTCTTTTTTTTTGATATACCAATAATCTATTTAAAGATGTGTTTCCGCTATTTTTTTCTGAAAAATATTCTAATGGGCACCCCTGTTAAGCTAAAATTTTCCCTGAGTTTATTCTCAAGATAATTCCTGTACGGAGTTTTGATATCATCAGGATAGTTACAAAAAAACGCAAATGAAGGTACAATGGTCGGTAATTGCGTTACATATTTAATCTTCACAGCATTTCCCCGTACAACCGGTGCATGGTATGCTTCAACCGCTTTAAGCATAGTATCATTTAAGGCTGAAGTGGTTAGTTTCCTGTGGCGGTTATCATACACTTCTAAAGCAACTTCCATGGCTTTGAAAACCCTGGTTTTTTCAGTAGCAGAAATAAATATTACCGGTACATCTGTAAAAGGAGCCAGGCGCTGCTTCAATTCTTTTTCATAATCGCGTGCGGTGTTAGTCTCTTTATCAAGCAGGTCCCACTTATTTACCAAAACCACTATTCCTTTCCCTTTTTTTATAGCAAGAGAAAATATATTAAGGTCTTGTGCGGTAATCCCTTTCTCAGCATCCAGAACCAGGAAACAAACATCGGCTTCATCCATTGCCTTAATGGCACGGATCACGGAATAAAATTCCAGGTCCTCATTCACTTTTGTTTTCCTGCGAATACCTGCCGTATCAATTAAAATAAATTCTTTATTAAAAAGATTATAAGTAGTATGTATGGTATCTCTTGTTGTGCCGGCTATATCGCTAACGATCGTACGC
>JACDBU010000135.1 GCA_013694745.1 Chitinophagaceae bacterium | reverse complement strand
GAACTACACCTGATTCCGTAACCCTTTCCTTTATTGGTTCCTGCGATGATCTGTTGAAGATCATCAGTGAGCTTATTGCTATCATACCGGTTAAAACCGCTGCGGCTGCATATCGTAGCATGCCCATTCTTTTAGGCATTGCCACCACTTTAGAAATTTGAGGATTTATTTTATCAAGAATGCCTGCCGGTAAATTTTTAAAATAACCATCAGGAACGGTTAAAGGATTTTCATTTTGAATAGAATAAAGTAAAGGTGAAAGCTGCCGCAACTCATCAGATGCCGCTTGTTTTTCCTGTTGTTTTATTTTATTTAATATTTGAGAACTCAGGTTTTCGAAATAGCCGGGTGGTACCGAAAGATAATTTCTTTCTTCTGTAATCAATGGTGATTGTGGTGCATTTATCCTGGAGAAAATGGCTTTGCTGACGGTATCAAAATATCCCGCAGGAACTTCAAAAACACATACCCTTTCCATTGAAGCCAGCAAGGGGGTTGTTTCCAATTCATTCAATATGTGAGGTGACGGCTTCATTGTACAGAACTAAGACACATTTTTATATAAAAAGTTTAATTATTAAGTATAAATTCTTCTATTTTTTTGGCAGCATGATGGTAACTCGCTTTCAATGCACCTTCACTGGTATCCAATACCCTGCTCATCTCTTCATAAGGCATCTCTTCATAATACCTTAAGTTAAACACAATTCTTTGCTTTTCGGGTAGTTTTTGAATACCCAACTGTAGTTTCCATTCCAAACGGTTTGCATCAAAGTGGGTATCAGATCTCAACTTATTGCTTAGACCATTCTCAACATCACTTAATGAAACTGCTGATCTTCTTTTTTGCTGGTCTAAAAATGTAAGGCATTCATTAGTTGCCACCCGGTACAACCAGGTGTACAACTGGCTGTCTTCTCTAAAATTTTGCAAGCCATTCCAGACTTTAATAAACATATTTTGCAATACATCATTCGCATCTTCATGATCGATGACTATTCTCCGGATATGCCAATATAATTTTTCCTGGTATTTTTTTATAATAGAAGTGAACCCCTGTTCTTTAGTATCAGGATGTTTAAAGATTTGTAAGAGTTCTTTATCATCAGGTTGGGCAGGCATAAGTTATTTCTGAGCGGTCAAAATAAAAGGTAATGCGTTGGACAGATATTTTGCCAATAAGTTTAACCGGCCAACTATGCTTTCTTTCTTGCCAGTACTTTTTCTGCAGCTGCTACAATATCCGGTGTATCCAGTCCATATTTTTTGAGTAATTCTTTTGGCGGTCCGCTTTCGCCAAATGTATCTTTTGTACCTACATATTCTATAGGTATGGGAAAATTTTTTGCGGCAACCTGCGCAATGCTGTCACCTAGTCCACCTAAAACATTGTGTTCTTCTGCTGTTACCGCACACTTTGTTTTTTTGATCGAATTTATGATCGCTTCAGCATCCAGGGGCTTTATGGTATGAATATTTATAAGCTCAACACTAATGCCTTTTTCTTCCAGGATTTTTCCGGCAAGAATAGCTGTCCAAACAAGGTGCCCACAGGCAAAAATAGTTACGTCGGTTCCTTCGCTGAATATTTGTGCTTTCCCAATTTTAAAATCTTCTTCCTTACTAAAGTTTGGCCATTTCGGTCTTCCAAAACGTAAATAAACCGGGCCTTTATAATCAGCAATAGCCATGGTTGCTGCCTTAGTTTGATTAAAATCGCATGGAACAATTACGGTCATTCCCGGAAGCATTTTCATCAACCCAATATCTTCCAGTATCTGGTGTGTTGCCCCATCTTCACCCAGGGTTAGTCCTGCATGCGAGGCGCAGATCTTTACATTTTTATTACTATAAGCAACAGATTGTCTTATCTGGTCATACACCCGGCCTGTTGAAAAATTTGCGAAAGTTGTGGTGTATGGAATTTTACCGCCAATAGTGAGGCCTGCCGCTATTCCTATCATATTAGCCTCCCCTATGCCGCATTGAAAAAACCTGTCAGGAAAATCTTTTATGAAAGGTTTTAATTTTAATGAACCACCAAGATCAGCTGTAAGTGCAACAACGTTGGCATTTTTTTTCCCGGCTTCATAGATCCCCTCACCAAATCCTTCCCTGGTTTCTTTTTCATTTATCGGCTGAATATCTTTTAACATGTATTTTTAATTGAAAGTTGTGAATTGATAGTGCGGCAAGGTAAAGTAAAACATCAAAACAACTTAAAGCTTAATTCATTTTAGCATTTTGATTATTATGCAGCGTTTCATCTTCTTTTAATTTTAATTCCCATTTCCATGCGGTACTCATCATATCATCCAGGGAAAAATTTATCTTCCATCCCAATGCTTGCCTGGCCAGTGTATTATCAGCGTATATGGCAACCATATCACCTTCTCTTCGCGGGCCGATAACATAATTTAATTTTACGCCGCTAACTTTTTCAAAAGCCTTGATCACTTCCAGGACGGTTATGCCATTGCCGGTGCCCAGATTAAAGACCTCGCATTTATTTTTATTTTTATTATCTATTAAATACTGCAACGCCAGGATGTGTGCATGTGCTATATCGCAAACATGAATATAATCCCGTACACATGAGCCATCCCTGGTGGGATAATCATCACCGTAAACTTTTAACTGGGGCAGTTTGCCGATGGCGGTTTGCGTAATTGCAGGTACGAGATTTTCAGGTTTGCCCATTGGCAGTTCGCCAATATCAGTTGATGGATGTGCCCCAACAGGATTGAAATATCTTAATAAGATGAACCTCGTTGGGATTTTTTTAGATACCTCGTTTACGATCTGCTCGCCCATTTGCTTTGTATAACCGTAGGGTGATGCAGCAGGTTTTGGTGGCGTTGTTTCAGTTACCGGCACTTCGTCGGGATTGCCGTATACTGTGCAGGAAGATGAAAAGATAAAATACGGCACATCAAATTCTTTTGCACATCTCAATATATTAATGAGAGACGAAAGATTATTTTCAAAGTATAATAATGGCTTTTCAACTGATTCGCCAACGGCTTTATAAGCGGCAAAATGAATAATGCCTTCTATGTCGGGATTTTCCTGGAAGATAGCGTGCGTGTCATCAAAAACAGTAAGATCAACTTTATAATTCTTTATTTTTTTACCGGTAATTTTTTCTATACCATTTAATAAAGCAGGTGTTGATCTTGAATTATCATCAACACATATCGGTTCAAATCCATTTTCTATAAGATCAACAATGGTATGAGAACCTATGTACCCACATCCCCCGGTTACTAATATTTTTTTCATACTGCAAAGAAATATAAAATAGGTGAGGAGGTGAAAGAGAATTTTTAAGGAAGAAAAAGATTAAGCAGTGCAAAAATACCTGCGGCTAACAATGCACTTATAGGAATGGTTAGTACCCATGCCCATAATAAATTTACCGTGATACCCCAGCGAACAGCAGATAATCTTTTGGTAGCGCCAACCCCTATGATTGAGCCGGCAATGGTATGGGTGGAACTTACCGGAATTTTTAGAGACTCGGTTATGAATAAGGTTATTGCACCGGCAGTCTCGGCTGCTACTCCTTCAAAAGGAGTTACTTTGGTTATCCTTGTTCCCATTGTTTTAATGATCTTCCATCCACCACTCATTGTACCTAAGGCTATAGAAGTATAACAGGCTAGTGGTACCCATAGCGGCATTTGCGAAAATTCTTTTATGGTGCCATGTGCAATAAGCGCTGCTGTTATGATACCCATTACCTTTTGCGCATCATTACCACCATGCCCTATACTGAAAGCAGCGGATGATAAAAGCTGCAACCTTTTAAACCAGTGATTGGCGCGGGCTGTATTTAGGGTATTTAAAAAGAATGTAAAAATGGCCATGATAATTAAGATCATTCCCATCAATATCCATTTAAAATTCTTTGTATAAAAAAGAACTTTAAGAATATAGGTATCATAATGCGTGGTGAGTTTGGCATTATCGAATTCAAGTATATAAGATAAGAACCAGATCACCAGGAGAATTACTACGGTTGAAATTATTTTAGGCACCGGACCTTTTCTAAATGAATTCATAAACCAAAGCGAAATAATGTATGCCATTATCATTCCTACCAGGGGAGCAATAAAGATAAATCCAATGGTTTTAAAAACAGGATCACTCCAGTTAACAGAATGAAACCCAGCGTGTGCTATGGCTGCGCCGGCAAAGCCGCCGATCAATGTATGAGAAGAGGATGAAGGTATGCCCAGCCACCAGGTTAACAGGTTCCACATGATAGAAGCAATGAGGCCGGCACAAACAACCGTGAGCGTGATGTATTCCTGCTTTACCGTTTTTGAAATGGTGTTGGCAACACCATGATCTTTAAAAATAAAAAATGCCACGAAATTAAATATAGCTGCCCAAACAACAGCCTGGAAAGGCGTTAAGACTTTTGTAGAAACAATAGTGGCAATTGAATTTGCGGCATCATGAAAACCGTTTATATAATCAAAAATTAGCGCCAGTACAATGATGGTAATTAGGAACGTCATTTATTAATAGTGCTGATGTTTTGAATTATGCGTATTTAATAATAATGGATTCAATAACATTCGCAGCATCCTCACATTTATCTGTCACAATTTCCATCACCTGGTAGATCTCTCTTTTTTTAATAACTTCTTTTGCATCAGGCTCTGTTTCAAAAAGTCTTTCAATACTCATATCAAAAATATCATCAGCCTGGTTTTCTATGCTGTTAATGGCTACCATGGCATCTGTTATCCGGCGTAAATTTTTCATATCCCGCAATTCTCCAACGGCTTTTTGAACTTCTGAACAGCTGTTGGCAATGAGCTCACTCATTTTTTGAAATCCAACATCACTGGGATCAACTTTATAAAAATTTATTTTTTTCGCAGAAGCGTAGATGTAATCAGAAACGTCGTCCAGTGCGTTAGCAAGAGAATGAATGTCTTCCCTGTCAAAAGGAGTTATAAAATTTCTTCCCAGCTCGGTAAATATGCGGTGTGTGAAATCGTCATTCATATGCTCCATATCCTCGATCTCTTTTATGTATGTTGCCCTCATTTCAAAATCATTTTCCTTCACCACTTCTTTCAGTTTATTGCCCATTTTCATTACGGTGTCAGCAACACTTTCAAAGAGCTGAAAAAATACTTTATCCTTTGGCAAAAAGAATTTTAAAAATGATGCGGCAGCCATGTGATTTTAATTTGGGCAAAAATAAAGCTAACCTGACCGAATAGCTGTTTTTTGACTTTGTTAATAATTTCTTAACATAGCAATATGCATGCCTTTATATTTGTGCTGCGTATGAAAAAACATGCCTTGCTTCTTGTTTTATATTTACTGCTTGTGCAATCCATGTCTGCACAATTCTTAATGGATATGATCGATACAAGTAAGGTGATCGGTAAATCGGTTTTATCAGTTTCCCAACGTTTTGAAAACATAAGAATTTCAGGCTACCTGCAACCCCAGTTCCAGTTTGCTGGCGGCAAGGGTATCAAGAGCTTTAATGGGGGCGATTTTGCACCAAATGTAGATAACCGCTTTATGATAAGAAGAGGCAGGTTGCGATTCGATTATGTACATTTCAGCGATAATAAAAAACCTTCTATACAATTTGTTTTCCAGTTCGACGGTAGTGAACGGGGCGTATTCATTCGTGACTTCTGGGGTCGCCTTTTCGAAAACAGGTTTAAGTTATTTGCGCTTACAGCAGGTATGTTTGCACGGCCTTTTAGTTACGAGCTAAACCTGGCATCGTCCGACAGGGAAAGTCCCGAACGCGGGAGGATGAGCCAGGTACTCATGAAAACAGAAAGAGATCTTGGTGCAATGATAACCTTTGAACCAAGACGAAAGGATCATCCATTACGATACTTCAAAATTGATGCGGGATTATTCAATGGCCCAGGTTTATCTGCGCCGGCTGATTATGACAGTCATAAAGATTTCATTACACGCATTGCCTTAAAGCCACTACCACTTTCTAAAATAATTTTATCTGCAGCAATTTCTTACCTGGATGGAGGCATAATGCAAAGCACAAAATATTTATACACTACACAAACACGTAATAATATAAAAACTTTCGTGGTTGACTCATCAGCAAATAATATTGGCAGGATCGCACCGCGTAAATATTATGGAGCTGATATTCAATTGAAAATAAAGAACAGGATAGGGTTTACAGAATTTCGGGCTGAATATATTACCGGTAAACAAACATCCTTCGCAAATACTTCTGAAACACCTGCAGCCCTTCCTGCAGATAACTTAACGCCGTTTTATATAAGGAATTTTAATGGCGCATACTTTTATTTTTTGCAAAATTTATTTAGTGTACGCAACCAGGTAATAATTAAGTACGACTGGTATGATCCTAATACAGATGTTTCAGGAACCGAAATCGGTCATCCAGGATCAAATATCAATGAAAGCAATATCAAATATTCTACGCTTGGTTTTGGTTACATCAATTACATAACTGAAAATGTAAAAGTGGTATGGTGGTACGAAAAGATCACCAATGAAAAAACCTTCGTACCAGGTTTTACCGGCGATATCAAAGACGATGTTTTTACGTGCAGGCTGCAATTCAGATTTTAAGGTTTCATTACACTTTGCTTAATAAATAGCGTACTTATCACCTCCTCTCATAACAATTACATAACCTTCCGGTAATGCTGCGGTAATATAGCAAAGTCACCTTTGTGCAAAATTATTATGACGATGAAACGTTTACTTATTTATGTCTTTTTGATCATCACTTCTTTTAAATTATCGGCACAGGAAACTACTTCAACATTGAGTGGTTCTGTTACTGATAACAGCGGTACGCCTGTATCGGGTGCATCAATTATTATTAAACATGAGCCTACGGGATATATTACCGGCGGACAAACCAACACTAAGGGAAGATTTGTTATACCGAATCTAAAACCCGGCGGACCTTACACGGTAAAGATATCTTTTGTGGGATTCCAGGAACAAACTATGGATAATGTAAACCTGAGCCTGGGAAATAATCCTGATGCAACAATAGCATTGGTATCAAATGATAAAGCCTTGCAGGAAGTAGTTATTGCGGGTACAAGACGAAATACAACATCCGGAATTAATATTAGCCGTGCGCAAATGAATATATTACCTACTATCGGAAGAAGTATAAACGACTTTACAAGACTAACTCCCCAGTCAAACAACAATTCATTTGCCGGAACCAACTTTCGTTATAATAATGTAACGATAGATGGCGCTATTAATAATGATGCGTTTGGCTTTAGCAATTCTGCAGGGGGTACAAGTGGCGGAGGCCAGGCCGGAACTGCAGGTTCAGGCACACGCACTAACCCATACAGTTTAGATGTGATACAGGAAGTGCAGGTGCAGCTTGCACCGTATGATGTTAAGCTGGGCAATTTCACAGGTGGAAGCATTAATGCAGTTACTAAAAGCGGCACAAATGATTTTCACGGATCTGTTTATGGATATGGAAGAAACCAGTTATTGGTTGGCAAAAGTGTTGACGGGAAAAAATCATCTATAGGATCCGATTTTCATGATTACCAGTATGGTGCAACATTAAGTGGCCCCATTATGAAGAATAAAGCTTTCTTTATTGTTAACTATGAACAAACACGCAGGCAGGAGCCAACATTTTACAATGCAGGTGATCCGGGCGCCGCAATGACGGTTGCTGAAGGCCAACAAATAGTAACTGATCTGAAAACAAAATATGGTTATGATCCGGGTAGTTACATCGGGGCCTATAAAATTTTTACAAAGAGCGATAAATTATTCGGACGGCTTGATTTTAATTTAAACAATAAAAATACATTAACCCTGCGAGGGATCTATACAAACGGAAGTGGAAATAACCTGGAAAGATCCTCAACCAATTTCCAGTTTGGGTCAACGGATTTTACCCAGTTCACTAAAAACTATAATATTACCGCTGAACTCAAAACAAAGTTCAGCAATGATGTAAATAACTTATTCAACATAAGCTATATCAATGTTCATGAGTACAGAACATTTCCACAGCCACTTGCGCCTTACATTGATATTGATAATGGCAGGATAACATTGGGAACATGGAGAGAAGCATCAGTTTACAATCTGAAACAAAAAACATATGAAATAAGTGATAATCTTACCGTATCAAAAGGGATCAATAAATTTACGTTCGGCACACACAATGAGTTTTATGACCTTACTTACGGGTTCATCAATTCATTCAATGGCCGTATTGAATATTCAAGAGGATTAAATAGTTTTTTAGCAGATAATCCATCACGTGTTCGAGGCGCATATTCACTGGATCCAAAGATCGGGAATAACCGTACTGCGATCTATGATAATCCTCCTAACCCTTTTACCATCGGATTAACAAGCCTTTATGGCCAGGATGAAATAACCATAAATAAAAACTTCAAAGTTTCACCCGGTGTAAGATTTGATTATTCTTTTGTTGGCAAACAACCTTTTCTGGATCCGGGAATTAATACTACTAACGCCTCGCATTATGTGTCATCTAACCCAACTTACAACAACACTCCCTTTAGTGAGTTAACCGGTAAATTACCATCAAGGATAACGGTATCACCGAGATTAGGTTTTACGTATGATGTAAAAGGAGATCAAAAAATTATTGTACGTGGCGGTACTGGCATATTTACCGGGCGTGTACCCTTTGCCTGGTATGGTTATGCATACACTTTAAATGGCGGAACCTATGGTAATATTGACTGGAATGGAATTGCATCCGGTACCACCGTTCCTTTGTCAATAAATCCTTCGGGTTTAAAAGATACGGTAACTAAATACGGAGGTGCTTCCCGCAGCAGCACAAAAGAGGTAGATATTTTTGATAATAATTTCAAACTTCCAACTATTTGGAGAAGCAGCATTGCCACAGATTTTAAATTTGGCAAAGGATATAAATTAACGCTTGATGCGATGTACACAAAAACCATTTATGATGTAAAATATGAGCAGATAAATTTAAAAGATTCTGTTCAGTATTTTTCAACCGGACCTACACAAACACCCGTGTATGTTGGAGGAAAATATAATTCCGCATATTCAAATATTTATTATTTAACCAATACCAAAGAAGGTTACCGGTATAATTTAACTGCGCAAATTTCTAAAGTAAGTAATAATATTAAAGTAGGGCATCACCTGTTAAATATGAACTGGAGTGCTGCATATACGTATGGACAAAGTAAAGATGTTACCAATGGAATAAGAAATTCATGGGAGAGCAGCTACAATGTTAATCCCACAAATGTTCCTGGTAATTCCCAGCTTGCTAATTCTAATTTTGATCTGCGCAATCGCGTGGTTGCAACATGGAGTGGTAGTCTTGCCTGGGACCGTGTGAATACAACATCACTTGCATTCTTTTATTCGGGTCAATCGGGCAGCCCTTATAGTTTAATTTACCAGTCTGCTCCTTTTGGAAGTGGTTCTAATGCGCCGCTGCCTTATGTTCCAAAGAACCAATCGGATATAAACCTTGCGGATAAAAAAGATGCAGCAGGTACTGTTATTTATAGTGCAGCAGCCCAGTGGAACGATCTGAATAATTTTATAGAAAATGATAAATATTTAAAGACCAGGAGAGGACAATATGCAGAAAGAAATGGATTGCGCACTACTTTTACAAATGATTTGGATATGAAGATCATGCACGAATTTAAATTGAGCCGCACCAATAAATCCAATTCATTGCAAATAAGCCTGGATGTTTTTAATGTGTTGAATTTCATAAATAATGACTGGGGTCATGTAACATTTGTTACCAATCTTAATAACTATACCGTAAACTTTTTACAATTTGTAAATGATGGAGCAGCTAAGAAGCCAGGTGCACCTGCAACCGGCTACCAGCCCACATTTAATTATGTAAAACCAACCGGCACAAATAATCAATATTACACATTGGATCCGATCAATTCAAGATGGCAGGGCCAGCTCGGAATCAAGTATAATTTTTAATTAAAAGAAAGATTTCCTTAAGCAAAAAGCAGTTCTCAGACTGTACCACCCTTTACTCTTTCAGGGTGGTTTTTTGTAGTAAATTTATTAAACATTAAAATATTTTTTATGCAGGAAGAAATAAATGATGTGCAAGATGATGATAATTTGATTAACCACGTGGATCAAGAAACAAAAGAAAAAATTGATCGTCATTTAAAAGAAAGGGGGGATACCATTTCTGAAGAAGATATTAGTAAAGTGAAGACTGATATAAAATCTGAAGACATACCTGATAATAATAAGCCTGAAAGTGATCTTATCGAAGACAGTAAAGATGAAGATAAAAATTATGAACATCCAAAAAAAGAAATGCCCAATTCATGGGATATGATGGATGAAACTACCTGAGGTATTTAGGGTTATCTACTCTTTTGAAAGAGTTAGATTTTCATCTAAAACATCTTCCATGTATTTATGCTTTTTTGTATTCATACTGTAAAATTTTTACCAAAAAAATACCCTGAACTTACGGGGTATTTTTATTTAACAGGCAGCATGCGAAATCATTTTTAAATTTGCACCTTGTAAACCATCGTGATGCCCTCCATAAGTTCTCTCATAAAACAGAACAGGATCTTTTTTATAGTCTTTGCAATTTTATTATTGCCCGCAATATTTATCACTTTGTTTTATTCCCGGGCGGATGGTTTTTTTTTAGCTAATCCCTTTCATACCCACTTACTTGATGTTTTTTTTACTTACTACACCTGGTTGGGCAATGGAATTTTTTGTTTAGCGGTTGCGGTGATATTTTTATTTTTCAAAAATTTTAAAGCAGCTCTATTGATCGCAGGGAGCTTTATTCTTTCCGGTATCGCAGCCCAGGTTCTGAAACATATCTTCCCATTACCCCGCCCAAAAATTTACCTGGTAAAGGCGCATTACCATTATTTTATTGAGCATGTAACCCTTTCCGGCTTTACAGATTTTCCGTCCGGCCATACCGCAAGCGCCTTTGCATTGGCAACCTCAGTGGCTATAGTTTTCAAAAATAAATCAAACGCGGTATGGCTGATATTATATGCCACTATCGTTGGATACAGCCGCATTTACCTGGGACAACATTTTTTGACAGATGTAATGGCCGGTGCCATTATTGGCGTGCTTTCGGCAATTGTATGCTGGTATATAATTACAAAGAGAATGCATAACAAACAAAAGGGTAGCGTACTCCGTGAACCTCTTTTTAAATCATAATATTTACGGGCGTAAATTTTAAAGCATTCAGTTTTTGGCAGATTGTAAGGTAAAGCCAAACGTGCTGCCAACATCTACTTTGCTGCGGACGTGCATATTTTGTCCGTGCACTTCAATGATATGCTTACATATCGAAAGGCCCAGTCCGCTGCCACCCACCTTACGGCTGCGGGCAAGATCTGTTCTGTAAAAGCGCTCGAAGATCCTTGGCAAATGTTCTTCAGAAATTCCGGCGCCATCATCACTTATCTCTACCAAAATAGTTTTACCATCAACTTTGTAAGCACTGCCTTCGATGTTACCATTTTGTTTTCCGTATTTTACTGCATTATCAATAAGGTTGATCAATACCTGGCGTATTTTTTCTTTATCTGCATATACTGTCAGCGGAAGCTCACACCCTTTTTTTATATGGCATTTTATCTGCCTTTCATCAGCTTTTATCGAGAGCGATTCACAAACTTCTTTTATCAAATCCTGGATAATAAAATTTTCCTTGTACAACAATTGTTCTCCACTCTCCAGTTTAGAAATTTCATCCAGATCGTCTACAAGATTTACAAGCCTGTCAATATTTTTGGAAGAATTACTTAAAAATCTTTTATTCACATCGGGATTATCAAGTGCTCCATTTAATAAAGTATCGATGTATCCCTGGATGGCAAAAATTGGAGTCTTTAATTCGTGCGAAAGATTTAATAAAAACTCTTTACGGTAGGCTTCATTTTTTTGCAATACTTCTATTTCGGCAGTTTGCTGCTTCGCCCAGTTTTCAACATCATCTTTTACTTCATCAATGCTTTTTTGCGGTAAAATATTTTTGTAATAAAATTCTTCGCGCTTGCTGGCTTTGGTTTGATAGATCAATTTATATATGAGCTTTATTTTGCGGTAAATGAACCGCTGCATCATGAAAAGGATCAACAGGTAACTTATACTGCAAAGCACTACAAACAGCGCCAGGCCTATCTTCCAGCTAAGCCCCGAGAATATGGTAGCAACACCTGCCAGTAAGCCTATAGGCAGTGCAGTAAACACTGCGATCTGTTGTGGCGTATAACTTTTTGAAGGGAACATTAATGATTTGAAGTTTCTAATTTGCACATTATCTACCACCCCAGCACCCAGGCAAATATCAGAGGAGCCACAATGGTAGCATCACTTTCCACAATAAATTTCGGAGTATGAATATCCAGTTTGCCCCAGGTTATTTTTTCATTAGGCACCGCACCGGAATAAGAACCGTATGATGTTGTTGAATCTGATATCTGGCAAAAATAATTCCAGAAGGGCACGTCATGCCATTCAAGATCCTGGTACATCATAGGTACAACGCAGATGGGGAAATCGCCTGCGATACCACCACCGATCTGGAAAAAGCCCACCCCCTTACCTCCGGAATTTTTCCGGTACCAATCGCTCAATTCCACCATATATTCAATGCCACTTTTGATGGTGGAAGCTTTCATTTCGCCCTTAATAATGTAAGAAGCAAAAATATTTCCCATGGTGCTGTCTTCCCATCCGGGCACTACAATCGGGATATTTTTTTGAGCAGCAGCAAGCATCCAGCTGTCTTTCGGATCAATCTCATAATATTGTTCAAGCACACCGCTTAGCAACATTTTGTACATATATTCATGCGGAAAGAAACGCTCACCTTTATCATCAGCATCTTTCCATATTTTATGAATATGCTGCTGCAATCTTCTAAATGCTTCTTCTTCCGGGATGCAGGTATCCGTAACCCTGTTGTAATGATTTTCCAGGAGATCCCATTCTTCCTGCGGACTAAGATCTCGGTAATTAGGAACCCGTTTGTAATGACTATGTGCTACGAGGTTCATAATATCCTCTTCAAGATTTGCACCGGTACAACTTATAATGGCAACCTTATCCTGGCGTATCATTTCTGCAAATGAAATTCCCAGCTCAGCTGTGCTCATTGCGCCTGCTAGGGTAATCATCATTTTACCACCTTCTTCCAAATGGGTAACATAGCCCCTGGCTGCATCCATTAAGGCAGCTGCATTAAAATGCCGGTAATGATGTTCTATAAAATGCGAAACGGGTCCTTTACTCATCATAAAAAATTAAGTGGCAAAAGTAATTTTTTTTATGGTGAAAACAGTCGCAATTACCTGCTTTAGTATTGCTTCGTGTATCCGCAACTCCGGGCTTAACCATTAAAAAAATATCTTTTAACAATTTAATCATTAACCTGCAGTTCCCTAAAAAAGTCCAATAAAAAACAATTCTTAAAACTTAAAAATTTTTTATGAAAACGCAAAATTTTATAATTTCAAAAGGAGAAACAATTGCCTTGGTGTTTATAATAATAATGTGGGTCATTTTATCCATCTTTATTCCTATCCCACCGGTTAATTCACTCGGTTTATAATTGTATAATGATATAACTGTTACTGATTGATCCCTCCCCGGATCGCTTATACGGGTAACAGATCGCTTAAAAAGATGATTTCATTTTCTGTGATTTCATATTCCTGCAGCATTAATAAATAGTGCATATTCACATGGCAATACCTTAATTTGAATATAAACAATTATTTTAGCGGAAGAATTTACAGGATCACCTTTAATTAAGTGAATGAGTTACGAAATAAAACAGGAGGGTAAATTTAAATTTGTAGAAGAAGGCAATGGCGAGCCTTTGGTATTATTGCATGGCTTGTTTGGAGCCCTGAGCAATTTCACTGACCTTGTTGAACATTTTCGTCAAACCAATAAGGTAATAGTTCCGATGCTTCCCTTATTTGAATTAGACCTGCTTCACACATCGGTTGGCGGACTACAAAAATTTGTATACAAATTTATTGAGGCAAGAAATTATAAGAACATAAATCTTCTTGGAAATTCATTGGGTGGCCACGTAGCCCTGATACATATTTTAAAACATCCCGAACGCATAAAATCACTGGTACTAACAGGCAGCTCAGGTTTATTTGAAAATGGCATGGGCGACAGTTATCCAAAGCGCGGTGATAAAGAATACATCCGGAAAAAAACCCAGCTCACCTTTTATGACCCGGCAATGGCAACGGAAGAATTGGTGAATGAATGTTTTGAAATAACCAACAACCGTATAAAAGTTATTAAAATTATTTCACTTGCAAAATCCGCCATACGAAATAATTTAGGAGAGGAACTTAGCAGCATAAAACAGCCTACCTGTTTAATTTGGGGCAATAATGACAGTATTACGCCCCCTTTCGTAGCTAAAGAGTTTAACAAATTAATACCGAATAGTGAACTGCATTTTATTGATAAATGCGGCCATGCCCCCATGATGGAAGTGCCACAGGAGTTCAATAGGATACTCGGTGACTTTCTTGCAAAATTAAAAGAACCGGTTGCAACAGTTTTGTAATTTTTTCAGTCTTACTAATATATCTGTTTTAAATTTTTTGACAAACATCTGCAATGTTAGCTATTGAACTAAATAGTAATATTATTCCACAATTACCTTTACAGGAAACTGTTGGCAAAGCACTGCTGCTTATCAGGGAATTTAAAGTGAGCCATCTGCCGGTAGTTTCTGATGAGAAATTCCTGGGACTTATCAGTGAAGAAGACCTGCTGCATGCGGGGAATAAAAAATTGCTTATAGAGAACCTGCAGGAAAACTTTTTGAATGTTTCTGTAAATGAAAATGATCATTTTTTACAGGCTGTAAATATCTGCAACCAATATCAAACCAATGTAGTGCCGGTTGTGAACTCCGAAAAAGAATTTTCAGGAACAATAAGCGGGCAAACCCTCCTGAGAGTTTTGGGCACCTTTTCCGGTGCGCCCGAAATTGGCGGGTTAATAGTGCTTGAAATGGAAAAAAGCCAGTTTTCAATTTCCGAGATAACCCGGATAATGGAAAGTAACGAGGTTACCATCCTGCATTTTAATACAACTGAAAATGCTGTAACGGGTTTATTGTCAGTAACAATACATTTGAATAAAAAAGAATTATCGGTAGTGGTGGCAGCCTTTGAAAGATATGAGTACAGGGTTGTATATTATTTTGGCGAAGAAAAATTTGATAACGAGATAAATGAAAACTATCATCACCTGATGAATTACCTGGATATTTAATTTAACCTGTCCCGCCTAAAATCATCTAAATTTACTTCCCTTTTATTTTGTTGGCATCAGTATTGATTAAAATTTATTTAAACTAACCCTGAAAATATTGTGCACAGGATTGTATTGATCTCACCTCTTATTCTTCTTTATTTTTCTTCAATTGCGCAGCCAAATGAAATGAATATCTCTTACGATTCATCTGCCCAGGTACACGCTTTCGATTCCACCGCAAAACTTCGTGTAAACCAAATAATCATAACCGGCAACAGAAAAACAAAGGATTATATCATTTTACGGGAGATGCACATTAAGGCCGGCGATATGATAAAAATCGACAAGCTTAATTATGAACTGGAAAAAGCAAAAGAATATGTTTATAATACCACTCTCTTTGTAGAGGTAACAGTTGAGCCACTTGTTAAAAATGCCTTTGAAATAGACATTCTTGTAACTGTGAAAGAAAGGTGGTACATTTTTCCCTTACCCATTTTTGAACTCGTTGACAGGACCTTTAATGAATGGATCGTAAAACATAATGGAAGCCTGGACAGGGTTAATTATGGCCTACGTTTTACAGATAATAATGTTAGCGGCCGCAAAGACGAGTTCAGGTTAAACCTCATTAACGGGTATACAAAACAGGCTTCTATTTATTATGACCAGCCTTATGCCAACCCATCTTTGACCAACGGCTTCAATGTTGGAGCAGGTTTTGAAAAAAATCGCGAGATGGCATATAAAACCGATTACAATAATTATTTTCAATATTATAATAAGCCTGGATTTGTTGAGGATTCATGGTTTGTAAGTGCGGGATTTGCCATAAGAAAAGCAATTAAAAAGAAACACATTTTTAACCTGAGGTACTCGCACATAACGGTAGCAGATTCGGTTATTACCGAAAATTTAAATCCAAGGTATTTTAATACAAACTCATCAGGTAAAGGCTTTATAGACTTTTCCTATTCATACCGGTACACGGATGTTAATAATATCCTTTATCCATTAAGTGGTGTATCAGGAAGTTTTACAATACAAAAAAGAGGTTTGGGTTTAAGAGGCGGAATAAATATGTTTTCTGTTGATGGCAGCTATAACAGGTATTGGGG
>JACDBU010000133.1 GCA_013694745.1 Chitinophagaceae bacterium | reverse complement strand
ATTCTTTTCTTACAAAATTATCCGCTTCCAATAATCTTGTAATAGAAGAAGTTTCAG
This sequence comes from Chitinophagaceae bacterium, assembly GCA_013694745.1. GTDB lineage: Bacteria > Bacteroidota > Bacteroidia > Chitinophagales > Chitinophagaceae > Ginsengibacter. The sequence continues at coordinate 3,623 of JACDBU010000133.1, read as the reverse complement.
AATAATTAAGTTTACAGCCTAAAGTGTGCAATGCCACTGTTTTTGTTGCCGACATGCAGCAAAAATAAACATTAATAACTGAACGGAGTTTCAGGCAACGCAGTGGATCATACGATGAAGTGGTTGTAACGTATGGCAATAAAAAAGTATCACATGAATCTAAATAAAACGGCCAGGTTAATTTTAATAATCATGGTGATCGTTTTTGCTTTTTTTAAAATTTATTCTGTTTATAAAAAAAATAATCCCTCACATTCGCAAAGCAGTGATCCTTTTAACAGGAATACATCCCATCTCATTTTAACCAAACACGCTTTGTGCAGGATGCAATGCAGGGAGATCACGGAAAGTGAGATAAAGGAGATTGTAAATGATGGAAATATTAATTATGGGAAAAGCGAGGTCAATGATGCACGCGGTCCCAAATATGCCATGGAGGGTTATAGTCATGAGCACCAGCATCTAAGAATTGTTGTGGCTCCGGAAAATGACGGACTGGTTGTGGTAACCTGTATCGATCTTGATAAAGAATGGCCATGCCCTTCCTGTAATTAAACAGGTATATAAATAACAATTTTAAGTCACATGTTCTGTGTAAGTTTGCATCCTTAACGATTCGCGCCTCAATGAAGTTTAAATCCTTTTTAGCAAAGCCTTTTGCTAATTATATATACAGCCAGGTAAAAAAAGGTATGGCCACAGCCTTGGCCGACCAGGAATCTTTACTACAAAATCTCATCAAAGTTGGTACTAAAACAGATTTTGGAAAAGATCATTTTTTTCAAAATATTCATACACATGCGGAATTTGTAAAACAGGTTCCCATTCGTGACTATGAAGAATACAAAATTTACATTGAAGCAATTATACAAGGCAAGCACAATGTTTTATGGAAAGGGCTGCCCATATATTTTGCTAAAACAAGCGGAACCACCAGTGGTATAAAATATATTCCCATCACTAAGGACTCAATTCCCAATCATATTAATACTGCCAGGAATGCCTTGTTATGCTACATGGCTGAAAGTGGGAACACCGCATTTGCAGATGGAAAGCTGATCTTTTTAAGCGGATCTCCGGAGCTGGAAAGAGTTGGCGGCATACCTACCGGCAGGTTGAGCGGCATTGTGAATCATCATGTGCCAAAATATCTCCGGTCTAACCAGTTGCCATCATTCGAAACAAATTGTATTGAAGACTGGGAAACAAAGCTTGATAAGATCATTGACGAAACGATGAGCCAGGATATGCGGCTGATCAGCGGCATACCACCATGGATGCAAATGTATTTTGATAAGCTAACAGAAAGAACAGGCAAAAAAATAAAAGATATTTTCCCGAACTTCAGCGTTATGGTACAGGGTGGAGTAAACTTTGAACCCTATAAAGCAAAGCTGTATGAAAGCATTGGAAAAAAAATAGACTGCATAGAATTATTTCCGGCGAGCGAAGGATTTTTTGCCTTCCAGGACAGCCAGCAGGCACAGGGATTATTACTGAATACCAACAGCGGGATATTTTTTGAATTTGTACCCGTAGATGAAATTTTTAATGAACAACCCCGAAGGCTTACCTTAAAAGACGTGCAGTTAAATGTAAATTACGTGCTGATAGTTAGCAGCAATGCGGGTTTATGGGCATACAATGTTGGTGATACCATTAAATTTGTTTCTCTTAATCCATATCGTTTGTTAGTTACCGGCAGGATAAAACATTTTATTTCTGCCTTTGGAGAGCACGTGATTGGAGAAGAAGTAGAAGGGGCGTTAATGAAAGTTGCGTTGGAAGAAAATGTACGCGTTACAGAATTCACTGTTGCACCTTTTATTTCAAAAAACAACGGGAAAAGCTATCACGAATGGTTTGTTGAATTTGAAAATCTACCCGATGATATAAATGGATTCGCAAAAAAAGTTGATGATCACCTGCGCATGAAAAATGTTTATTATAATGATCTCCTGAACGGGAATATTCTTGATCCTTTAAAAATAAACATTATAAAAAAGGGTGGATTTATTGAATACATGAAAAGTATCGGGAAACTTGGCGGGCAAAATAAAGTTCCGCGTCTCAGCAATGACCGCCAGGTTGCTGATAAATTAAAAAAATGGATCTTGCAATCCTACCCCCAGCGGGCAAGCTTAACTTCAAAAGGTCCTGTCATGAAAGACACGTATGAAAGGGAAATGGGGGAGCAAAAAAATGATTAAAAAAAGAATAGCAATTTTTGGTTCAACTGGTTCCATAGGCACGCAGGCATTGGAAGTTATTGAAGCTAATCCTGAGCTATTTGAAGTTGAAATATTAACGGCTCAAACTAACGATGCATTGCTGATACAGCAAGCCCTGAAGCACAAACCAAATGCAGTAGTTATTGGCGAGGAAAAAAAATATGCTGCTGTAAAAGACGCTTTAAGCGCTACCAGTGTAAAAGTATTTTGCGGCGAAAAAGCGCTGGAAGAAGCGGCTGACTTTGATACTTATGATATGATGCTGGCTGGCATTGTAGGATTTGCCGGTTTAAAGCCCACCCTAAAAGCTGTTGAAAAAGGCAAGGCAATTGCCCTGGCAAATAAAGAAACGCTTGTAGTTGCCGGTGATATCGTAATGCAAAAGGCGCTTGCAAATAAGGTTCCGGTGATACCGGTTGACAGTGAGCACTCTGCCATATTTCAATGCCTTATCGGTGAGTCGCGCAATCCCATAGAAAAAATTATTCTTACTGCCAGTGGCGGCCCGTTCTTTGGTAAAAAACCTAATTTTTTGGTGAATGTAAAACGCGATCATGCCTTACAGCACCCAAATTGGACTATGGGCGCTAAAATTTCGATAGATTCTGCAACCCTTATGAATAAAGGGCTTGAGATGATTGAAGCGCGCTGGCTTTTCAATTTGCAACCCAGCCAGATACAGGTTGTAATTCATCCGCAAAGCATAATTCACAGCATGGTACAGTTTGCTGATGGAAGCGTGAAAGCACAAATGGGTTTGCCGGATATGAAACTGCCCATTCAATATGCACTTGGGTTTCCACAACGCATACCAAATACCAGTCCGCGTTTGGATCTAAGGAAAATAAGTGTATTGAATTTTGAAGAACCTGATGTTAAAACCTTCCGCAATCTTACCCTTGCAACAGAAGCCTTGTACAAAGGAGGCAACCTGCCTTGTGTTCTCAATGCGGCAAATGAAATTGCCGTGTGGGCTTTTCTTCGTAACCGTATCGGATTCCTGGATATAACGGCCGTGGTTGAACAAACTATGCAAAGCATTTCCTTTATCGAAAAGCCAAATCTGGAAGAATATTTTGAAAGCGATGGGGAGGCTCGTAATTTCGCGGCTTCATTAATAAAAATGTAAGCGCTGTTACCGAATAAAATATTATTGTTACCAGCTTCAGTTTTTCATAGCATCTTCGTTGTGTCACTCACTTGTACTGCAAACCATTGATGAACAGTGAAGACAAACGACAAACAATAAAAGAAAATAAATGTTTTTAGTAATCAATTGGTCACAGGTAGGTTTACAGGCAGGATATTTATTATTCTCTCTTTCGATCCTCGTTATCCTTCATGAATTTGGACACTATATCACTGCTAAATTATTTAAATGCAGGGTAGATA
>JACDBU010000117.1 GCA_013694745.1 Chitinophagaceae bacterium | reverse complement strand
GCGCATCATACTGGGCGATGTGTACCATCGCATAAAGCCTGGATGCCGAAAGAACGTGCTGATAATTGGGCGCATCCAGTGCGTTTAATGCAGTGACGTTCCAGTCCAGAATCACTTTGTTGGAAATGGTGGGGAATACATTCAATGGTTTGGGATCCCCCGGGTTTTTGTTACAGGCCGTAAAAGAACAGCCCAATAACATAATGCCCATGTAACCCAGCGGCTTTAATAACTGCGGCCATTTTTTTGGCGCCTTTTTCTTTTGCAGTAATAATGCTGCGATCGTGTTTTTTTGTTCCATGCTTTTTTGTTGTAAATTTTAGAACACAAAAAAACGACACCTTTGGTGTAAAGCAGTTCTGCAAAAAGTAGTTTGATGTATGCGAAAAGTATTTTGTTACAAAAAGCAGGTAGTTATTTGCATCGCAATGCAGCGGGAGAATATCCAAATCTTTTCTTAAAAGCCGTACTGAAATTATTGTAGTGCTGGTAGCCCAGTTCATCTGCCACAGCAGTTACATCCACCTGCGGTTGTTGCAGCATGGTACGGGCGTAGTTCATTTTATGATCATCTACGTATTTCATTACAGAATTACAGAAGAGCTGCTTAAAACCATGTTTTAATTTAAAACTGTTGATGTAAAATTTACGGGTAAGCTGCTGCAACGAGGCTACTTCCAGGTAATGCTGATCGAGATAGGTTTTAATATCATGCAGCAAATCCACATCTGCCCTGCTAAGTCCGGGGGAAGCATCACAGGCACCTGTTTCCATGCTGGTAAAAGTGGCCAGCTGCTGAATAAACAGGTTAAGAATGATGTTGTCTTTATAGGCAGTCCCCAACGCCCCCGTATAGGGGCAATAGAGGTAGTCGTTTATGCATTGGTAGATGGCCGGTTTTATTACTTGTGCCGTATGCAGCGTGATGAAGGGTTCCCGGCGCTTACAAAAATTAGCCAACGGGTTTTCTTCATCCTCTTCCTTCATTTGCTGTAGTAACAGCTCCGGGAATAGTTTTACACAAAAAAACTCTTCTTCCGTATTTTTTTTTATACAAGTATCGAATTTGAATGAAGGCAGGTAATTGAGTGAATGTGTTTTAACAGTTACACTAACATTGGTATTGGTAATAAATGTGGAGGTGCCTTTCAACTGAAAATACATCATGATAAATGGCGTGCACCTCCCTGCTGTAAAATGCATGTCGTGCTCAATGTTACAAAACCTTCCATTCAAAACAATATACCATTTTTCTGCAGCCGCATTAACATGGATAAGGCCGTCTTTTCCATGCTTTAGCTTAAGCACCCGGTTTTCACCGTTGCTGTATATGTGGTTAACGTTATATTCTATTTCTTCTGGTTTAAACATGCGCATTTTTCATTTTTCATTTTTTATTTAGTGAATACTTAATAAAATTTGTATGTAGATATAAATAGTGGATTAAAATGACTCAGGTAGAATGACATCAGTCCTAAAATCTTTACTTATTATTGATGTAATTCATTTTGCCCACAAAAGTTTGCTGGCTTATTTTGCCATCTCTTATAATAAAAGTTCTGAACCAGTGGTACATTAACACTTGGCGTTGTAGCATTCCAAACAATAAAATGCCAATTCATCTTTGACTATCATTTTATTTAATTCAAAGCTGGTGGCCTTGTTTTGGAAAATGAGGGATCAGGTTAGCAAAAAAAGACGCTATCTCTTTAAGGCTTTATAGACTGCATTCTGGGTTACCAAAACGGATTCGTTTGTGTAATCAGACATCATAGCTTCCAGATCATTGTTTTGAAAAGAGCTCAGGTGATTCGATATTACTGATTCAGCATTTTTCATTTTTATTTTAAATAAGATTAGGTGATTGATCTGTTTTTTAAATAATTAAGTTGCAAAATTCCGCAAGCCATCTTTCCCCGGCAATCCCATAATAATGGGGATCTTGGTTTAAGATAGTTTTAAAAAGCTGCATGCCCCCCATAAATATGGGGTTTTTGCAAGGTTGCTTTGTGTTGTATTTTATTCAGTTTAAATTTGAATAAGTAAAACAACTACTGCACAAAAGCTTAACAGCACTGTGAAAAGTCAGGAACACGATAGCCGGATTAATACCAACTGCATAAAAATATTTTTAATTTTTTTGTGTAGTTGCTTTGGTTATAGTTTACATGCCCAGCAATCTGATATTAAGTATTTACATTTTACCCGCCATAATTTTTTAGCTACTAACCAGGTTAACTGTATTGCGCAGGATAAAAAAAACTTCATGTGGTTTGCTACCAGTAATGGCATACAAAGGTTTGATGGTAACCGCTGGCTTTGGCTGGCGCAACAAAAAAATTCAACTACATCGCTTCCGGATAACGATGTGGTAGCGCTAATTGAAGATAAGCAGGAGCGGTTTTGGGTGCAAACTTCATCCGGTATTTGCTTGCTCAACAGGAACAATTTTGAATTTACCAGTATTAAGATTGCACGGTCGCCTGAACATAAGGTGAAAGTCTTCCAGTCATTGATTGAGTTACAGGATGGCCGAATCTGGTTTACGTTAGCAAAAGGTGGAATATATTATTATGATGAAGCAGTAAAACAATTTATTTCTGCTGATAAAATTATACCTAAATCAAGCTATTCGATTTACCAGGTTGTTTATGACAGCAGCCATCATCAATACTTTTTGGGTACTGATAAAGGCATTGTAATTTATAATGTCCTTACAAAACAATTCTATCACGCGGGTTTTAATCCCCAGGGTATTGCGCTTTTAAAAACTACATATGCCCGGGAAAGTGTCATGGTCCTTTATCTCAACGCCAGCGGCCAATTGTGGTCCAGCTCTGCGTCTACCCATTACTGTTATAATATTGAAAAAAACGGTATTGTGTTTTGTGACAGTACCTCTAAAATCTGGGGTGCGTTGGGATATACAACAGATCGTTCAGGAACTACATGGAGCTATGGCTATAACATAGCTAAAATGAATTTGGAAACAGGACATATGGAATTAATTAAGCAAACGCCGGATGAATTATATGGGATCAATTTTCAGAATGGCAATTACATGATGGAAGACAACGAAAACACCTATTGGATTGCCACAACCGATGGTGTCTTTATTTATAACCGGTTTCAGCAGCAATTCTTCCAGCATCCAATAAAAAGTTATGCTGACAGCGAAGTGCTTAAACATATCAATGTATGGGGATTTATAGAATTGGCCGATAGCAGCATTATTGCACTAACAACAAGAGGTGAGGGCTTATACTATTTTGATAAAAACCTCAACCAGCTTCCTGCAAAATTTGACGTCACCCCTTATGCAAATGCTAAATCAAGGGTTAATATACGGTGTGGGTTACGAGACAGGGCTAATCATCTGTGGGTCGGTTGCGAACATGGGCCATTGCTCAAATTATATCCTGAAACTAGGAAAGTGGAAAAAATAAGTGATACAGTGTTTGCTGATCTTAGTATTTATAGTATGACAGAAGATAAGGAAGGCAACCTGTGGTTCGGCACATTTGAGCATGTAATTATACGCCGGGACGTAATAACCGGAAAGTTCAGCAGGATAGTACCCATGCCCGAACATTTCAAAGGGCTGGATAATATCTTCTGTTTATTCTATGATGGCGATAAATATATATGGGCTGCTACTTCTAAAAGTGGCTTACTCAAAATAAATACGCATACTAATATGGTTGAAAAAACTTATATAAATGATCCTGGCAACAACAAATCCATACCCAGCTCAACAATTAATAGCGTGATTCAAAGTTCACTTAATGAATTAACGATGTCCACACCTTTAGGTATGGTGGTGATGGATATTATTAAAGAAAATTTCCGCGTGCTCAACACAGCAGACGGGCTACCGGATGATAATGTTTCGGCATTGCTCAAAGGAGAAAAAAGGAATGTGTGGTTTTCAAGTGATAATGGAATTTCTAAAATAAAACTGGAAGGGATGAAGGTAACGAGCTATGGCATCCTTGAAGGTCTGACAAATGAAAATTTTAATTTTGGAGCTGCCATCCGATTGAGTGACGGCCGCATGTTATTTGGACATAGTGAAGGCTTTACCGTTTTTAATCCCGCAAAATTTTCAAATGAAAATGTGCCGGAAGAAGTAAGAATTACCGGCATCAAATTGTTTGATAAATACTTAAATGTTGACAGTATTTTAAGTGATAAAAAAGGGATGGTATTGAACTATAGTCAAAATTTTTTGACGATCGAATTTTCTAACATGAGCTTTCTGAAACGATACCATACCCTGTATTCGTATCAACTGGAAGGCGTAGATAAAGATTGGGTAATTAACAATGGCATGCACCAGGTTACCTATAGTTACCTGCCGGGAGGCGACTATACTTTTAAAGTAAAATGCGCAACAAGAAGTGGCATCACTTATGAAAAAGTTACTTCCTTTAAAATAAAAATTATTCCTCCTGTGTGGAGGCAGTGGTGGTTTTATGCATTGTGTATAATAGCTGCAGCAAGCATCACTTATCTTTTTTTAAATGCCCGTTATAGACGAAAAATAGAAACAGAAAAAGTGCGTAGCCGGATCGCAAAAGATTTACATGACGATATGGGAAGCACATTGAGCACCATTAATATACTAAGTGAAATGGCTAAAAAGAAAATTGATACTGATATACCTACTACTAAAAAATTTATACACCAGATAAGTGATAACAGCAACCGCATTATGGAAAGCATGGATGACATTGTATGGAATATTGATACCGCTAATGATAGCATGGAAACCTTACTCAGTCGCATGAGAGCGTTTGCAGGAAGCTTATTAGAAGCACGCGATATCACCTATAATTTAAAAGAAGATGAATCCATAAAAAATATAAAGCTTGAGCTCGGCAGGCGGCATGATTTTTTTATGATATTTAAAGAAGCTATAAATAACCTTGCAAAATACAGTGAGTGTAAAAAAGTGACTATAGAAATCTTACTAAAGAAAAATACTTTAATGCTGTTGATTACCGATGATGGCAAGGGCTTTGAAAATAATTTACAGTTGGATGGAAATGGATTGATGAATATGCAGCAGCGGGCTGCAGCGCTCAAAGGTGTTCTTAAAATTCAAAGCAAAATAAATGAAGGGACAAAAGTAGAATTAAAGATACCTGTATAATTCACATATATGTGGGATTGTTTTACTGGAATAATTATATCAAATTTATAACATGATAAAAGTAGTGTTGTATGAAGATAACAATCAGTTGAGAGAAGGATTGGCAATGCTGATACAAGGCTCTGAAGGATTTGATGTGATAAACACCTACCGCAATTGCAATCATGTTGAAGAAGACATTATAACGGATGAACCCGACGTTGTATTAATGGATATTGATATGCCGGGCGTTGGCGGCATCGAAGGATTAAAGCTGATTCGCAAAACAAACCTTACCTGCAAAGTATTAATGCTAACGGTTTTTGATGATAAGAAAAATGTGTTTGAAGCCATACGTGCCGGTGCCGACGGATACCTGTTGAAAAAAACACCGCCGGCAAAATTATTAGAACATTTAAAAGATGTTTATGAAGGCGGTTCGCCCATGACTGCATCTATTGCACGCCAGGTGATACAAATGTTTAATCAATATCATGAAAGCGGCGAAAACAAAAAAGGTGAAGAATACAATTTAAGCAATAGAGAAAAAGATGTGTTGCAGTTAATGGTAAAAGGTTATACTTATAAAATGGCAGCAGCAGAATTATTCATAAGTGTTGAAACCATCCGCAGTCACATTAAAAATATTTATGAAAAGCTGCATGTAAACAGTAAGAGCGAGGCGGTGGCAAAGGTTTTTAAAGACAAGTTGTTGTAGTCATATTAGTAACAATTACACTCACTTTTCGACCATAGAAAATTAAAATCACCCGATGGTTGGGTACGAAAAATTTAAACGATTCATTAGAAATGTTATGAACCCGTAGTTACAAAATTCGAACTATTTAATGGCTGATTTGAGACTTTTATGTGATCTTTTAGCGGCTTAAACACAATCACTTCAAGTGGGTCTGGAGGTGATAAGAGTTGAATACCAGATATTGCGTTCATAAATATCATCCTGGAGATGTCAAGCCATGCATAACCGCCAAGGCCAACCACAAGGCCTAAAAATATTTGATTTTGATGTCTGTCATTTTTACTAAATCCTGCTTATCGTAAATCATCTTCATCATATGCCTTAAAGAAAAGGGTGGTCGTATCATAAAACCTGATATTGATTTACCATTTAAAATTTTAATAGTATGAGCGAAGGCAATTTGTTCTAAGCAGTATTTTAGTTATGACAGAGTTTATCCAAAACGATAAAATGGTTTCTATAGCAAGTTATACCCTGGACAGGATATGAATATTCAAAAATATTTACTTTGCGAAGGCAGGTCGCAATTACCAAATGAAAGAATCACATCCTCTTAATCTCATCCAAGCCAACATTGTCGTCTATTTTACAGAAAATAACATCCGGCCCAACTGTTCTGATACTTGCATTGCCAAGTGCTTCAAAATAGTTCAACACCAGTTTAAAAGGAAATATGCCTAAAAACTTCAGTGAATTTTTGTTTTCATTGTAAATAAAAACTCTTGAATTTATTTACAATTCTTACTCAAGATTTTGATTGTCGACATTTAAACTCCAAATGAACTTCCGCATCCGCAAGTAGTGCTCGCATTAGGATTGCTAAAGGTAAATCCCCTGGAGTTGAGGCCACCTTCCCAATGTACTTCCATGTCTGCTAAATAAATGCTGTGAGCAGGATTTATAATACATGGAATACTTTCAATTTCAAAGTATTCGTCTTTTTCTGTTTTTGTTTCGAAATCAAGTATATAGGTCATGCCAGAGCAACCACCGCCCTTCACTCCAACACGCAAAAACCTTTCTGCATCAAAGCTCGGTTCATTCATCAGGCGTTTAATTTCATTCACTGCTCCATTTGTAAAAGTTACCGGTGTTTTATTTATTGTTTCCA
>JACDBU010000098.1 GCA_013694745.1 Chitinophagaceae bacterium | reverse complement strand
CGGAAAGACAGACTGGTAATAATCATTCACTTTTACCGCAGGATTTGCCCACCATAAAAATGTTTGTGGAAAAGGAGTGCCATTGAATAAGCGCCCTTTAATTTCCAGGTACGCTTTGTCAGAATATAACGTGAACCCCGCCATACCTTTTGTCCTAAACATCAATTCGGTTTCGCTTACCCAAACTGTTTTGCTTCCATCTTCAAATACTTCAATTGTAAAATCAACCGGGCTAAATGTGCTTGGCCTGTGGTGTTGCGGCCAGTTGAATTCAATTCCACCGGAGATCCACGGTCCTGCCAAACCAACTAATGCCGGTTTTATAACCTGGTTATAATAAATAAAATCGCGATTTTTTATTTTATCATAAGCACGTTGAATACGTCCACCCAATTCCGGCAGAACCATGATCTTTAAATAATCATTCTCTATAAAAACAGCTTCGTATTCTTTCTTTATTTTTTCGTTGCTAATGCTTTCAATTACGGGATGCGGATACACGACACCACTGCTGCCCTGGTAAACACGCTTTTCTAAAAACATTGGATTTTTTTCCGGCTTACCGGTTTCATAAGTAGGAATGATAATTTTTTCAACCCATGCGTTGACATTCATAAAAAAATGTTTTGTGCTTACAGTAACAGATTGCCAAATAGCAGCAATTATTACAGTATTGATGTGAGATCGAATTTCGTTTTTACAATTGAAGAAAAAATAGTGAATTTTATGGTAATGATGGATTATTTACCGATCAATTTTTGCTGTTTTCTTTATGAAAAAAAGAAATGAAAAAATAAAGCATGGTTTTAAGGGGCAGAAAATGATAGTACTGCCGAGGAAGATCGTGTCTGATTTTCTTACCAAAGACCCGTTAACAAAAGGCGTTTATATAACAGATATTGGCTATTATCCAAAGGCCATTAATCACTACAGAGAACGGCAGGCAGGCATTGACCAGCATATTCTTATTTATTGTGTGGAAGGATATGGCTGGGTTGAAATAAATGGTAAACAAATATTAATCGAGCCTTCACAATACATCATTATACCAGCTAATGAGCCGCATGCTTATGGAGCTGATAAAGAAGAAGCATGGACGATTTATTGGATACATTTTAATGGTAACCTTACCTATTACATAATGGATCTTATAATAAAACATTTTAAGCATTATAAGCCATACCTGGCCTATAATGAAAACAGGATAAAACTTTTTGAAGAGATTTATGTGCAGCTTGAAAAAGGATACAGCGATGATACCTTGCGCTATGTGAATATGATTTTTTATCATTTTCTATCTTCCTTATTATATGAAGAGAAATTTAATAACGCGGAAACAGGTACAGAAAATACCATATCAAAAGCGGTGGATGTAATGAAAAAGAAATTGGGAGGCGTGCTTTCTTTGCAGGAACTGGCAAGCTTTTCCAATCTTTCAGCATCTCATTTCTCTACTGTTTTCAAAAAAGAAACCGGCTATGCTCCTATTGATTATTTCAATCATCTTAAAATACAAAAGGCTTGTCAGTACCTGCTTTTTACTGATATGAGTATCAAAGAAATCGCCTTTAGCCTCGGCGTTGAAGATCAGTATTATTTTTCAAGAATGTTTTCGAAACTCATGCATGTCCCACCTAAAGAGTACCGCAGAAGAAATAAAGCAAATCAATAAATTATTACTTTCTTTTATAGCAAATGCTATTTGATATAGAATAATAAGCACCAAAAAATAATCCATCTATATCAATAAAATATCCATTTAAAACTACTCCTGTTAACTTTAGCTTTGACTTTAACTAATTGTTTGCATATGACTAAAACCACTACCTTTTTTTACAACACAAAATTGTCTTGTAAAAAATCAATCATTCTGTTATTAATAATTCTATCTGTTTCTTTAGGTGCATTCGCACAAACATATAAAACCGTAACAGGAACGGTGGTTGATGAAAAAAATGCACCTGTAAATGGTGCCAGTGTGCAGGTAAAAAATAATAGCATCGGTACAGCTACTGATGCAGCAGGTAAATTCTCCATCAATGTACCCGTCAAAAATGGCATACTTGTAATATCAAGTTTAGGCCACGCGACCAAAGAAGTCGCCATTCCTGAAAGTGGGGAACTCGACGTACAATTAATTGCTGAGAATAATACATTAGACCAGGTAATTGTAGTTGGTTATGGAACACAAAAGAAAACTTCTTTAACAGCAGCCGTCTCAAGCTTTAAAGGTGATCAAATAAAGAGCACTCCTGTAGCAAACATTAGTAATGCCTTAGGTGGCCGTGTAGCCGGCGTTCTTTTTAAGCAGGGTAGCGGCGAACCCGGTTATGATGGTTCAAGAATTTTAATACGAGGGTTTAGCACTACCGGCAATACTGCACCATTAGTTATTGTGGATGGTGTACCGCGCAGTTTTCAACAATTAGACCCAAACAGTGTTGCCAGCTTTACTATATTAAAAGATGCAGCGGCAGTGGCACCTTATGGTGTGGCTGGCGCAAATGGAGTAATATTAGTTACCACAAAGCATGGTACCAATGGCAAGCCTCAATTGACTTATAACGGTTATTATGGCTGGCAAAATCCTGCCCAATTGCCGCGTATGGTAAACTCTTATGAATATGCTTCTCTTCGCAATGCAGCTAATGCCAATGAAGGTAAGGGACCTGTTTATGGTGATTATGCATTGCAAAAATTTAAGGGTGGTTCTGACCCTGATTTATATCCTGTAAATGATCCGCTGCGTTCGCTTATCAACAAAAATGCACCCATGATGTCGCACAATCTTTCTGTTTCCGGCGGAAATGATAAGATAAAATATTTTGGTGCTTTAGGGTATTTAACACAGGATGGCATGTGGGGAAGTACAAATTTTAAACGTTATAACCTTACTTCAAATGTAGATATCCAGGTTACTAATTCTACCAAGCTTAGTGTTGGATTAAACGGGCGTGTAGAAGACAGAAATTTTCCTGGCATTGGTGCCGGCAGTATTTTTTATCAGTTATACCGCACACCACCCGTTGCCCCGGTAGTATTTAGTAATGGCTTGTGGGGTTCGTATATCGGCCGTACTGCTTACGGCAATGTGTACAGCAGCGGTTATACAAATGATCTCAGGCAAATTATGTTAACCCAGGTTAGCCTTGAACAGCAATTACCATTAAAAGGCCTGAGTGTTAAAGCAGTATTTAGCTACGATTTAAATGATCCGGATGGGCGTACCCAAAAAACATGGTTAACACCGATACCATATTATGCAGTTACAGATACTACGACTAATCCCTATACAATTTCACAGATAGGATCAGACGGTCCGCAAAAACCTTCTTACGAAGTTTACCATAGCCAGGTTCAGGCATTCACTTACCAGGGTTATTTAACCTACAACAATAGTTTCGGTAAAAGCAATATAGGTGCAACAATAGTTTTGGAAGTACGCAATTCTAAATTTGAAAATTTTGGTGCAAAAAGGGTGAATTTTAATGTGAATATTCCTGAATTAAACAATGGCAGTTCTAATGCAAACGACATTACTAATTACGGTTCATCGAGCCAGCTGAAACAACGGGGCGCTATATTCAGGCTTACTTATGCTTTCGATAACAAGTACCTGTTTGAAGCTTCAGGTCGTTACGATGGGCATTTTGTATTTGCGCCAGGTAAGCGCTACCAGTTATTCCCAGCATTTTCCGCGGGATGGCGTGTTTCTGAAGAAAAATTCATGCAAAATATTTCCTGGTTGGATAACTTAAAAATACGCGGCTCCTATGGCGAAAGTGGTGCACTGCCGTATGATGGCAGTGGAAACCTGCTTCCTTTTCAATATTTAAGCGCTTATTCATTAATTGGCAGCAGCGGCATATTTAATGGTACAGTTACCCAAGGTGTGCGTGAAGCATCGCCGGCAAACCCAGGCATAACCTGGGAGAAAGCAAAGAAAACAGATGTTGGTTTTGAGTTATCAATTTTTAAAGGCTTATTTAGTATAGAAGCAGACTATTTCTTTGAAAAAAGAAATGATATACTTATCGCAAATCAAAACCAGGTACCTGCAGAATACGGTATCGGTTTACCTCAAACCAATTCCGCTGCTGTCAGCAACAGGGGTTTTGATATGACGGTAAGTTCTGTATATAATATAAACCGTGATTTACGCATCGGCATAACCGCCAATGCCACTTACGCAAAAAACAAGTATGTACAGATTTATGAACTGGCTGCCACTTTAGATAATCCAAACAGAAGATTAACCGGTCGCCCCATCAATACTTATTTCGGTTATCATGCTTTAGGGTTGTTCCAGGAAAGTGATGATAAAAACGGGAATGGTGTAATAGATCAAAGCGAATATCCTGTAGCGCAATTTTCTACATTACGCCCGGGTGAAATTAAATTTGAAGATCTAAACGGGGATAATGTGATAGACGCAAATGATCTTAAAGCAATGGGCAACCCAAACACGCCGCAATTAATTTATGGATTTTCACCTTCCATCAGCTTTAAGGGAATTGATGTAAATGTTTTATTTCAGGGTGCAGGTGCAGGAAGTTTTTATTTAAGCGGGCAGGCTGCATGGCCATTTGAAAACGGTGCTTCCGCACTTGCTACTAATTTAGATTATTGGACTCCGCAAAATACAGATGCCAGGTACCCGATTATACTTTCCCAGCCCAGTGCCAATACAAGGCAAGTATCCGATTGGTGGTTGCGCAAAAGCAATTACGTGCGCCTGAAGTCTGCTGAAGTAGGTTACACATTGCCGCAAACAATCATGTCGAAAATAAAATTACAAATGATAAGAGTATATGCATCCGGCCAAAATTTAGTTACATGGACTAAGGATTTGAAAGATTTTGATCCGGAAGCCAGTGATGAGGGAGGCCAGTTTTATCCTCAGCAAAAGGTTATAACATTCGGCCTAAACGTTACTTTTTAATTTTTAAACCTTAGCTATATGATACATAAAATCTTAAGAATCTCAATATATCTTTCCTTATCTGTTTTTACAGTTCTTTTTCAATCCTGTAGTGATAAATTGCTGGATATTGTCCCGAGAGACCGCTTAACAGATCAAAACGTGTGGACTGACCAAGGTACGGCAGATCTTTTTTTAAATGACATTTATACAGGACTACCTGATGGAGATAATTGGTATGACCCTTTAGAAAACTGGTCAGATAATTCAATTTGCGGATTCCCCTGGCCAAATTCAAGACAAAATATCCAGCAAAGCCTTCAATCTCCGGCAAACGCAGGTTTTTCAGGTGATATAGGAAATTTT
>JACDBU010000092.1 GCA_013694745.1 Chitinophagaceae bacterium | reverse complement strand
GCTAATGTCCCGTGCTATTACCCTGCGTTTGCTCATTTAAAACCGGTCTTTCTTTTTAATAAATTTTACCAATATCGAACTTTATTGAAATATCTTTTTCATCAATTTTTTATACAGTTTAGGAAATACCTATTTCAGTTATTCTATATTTTTTATCCTGTCAATAATATTTGTACTGGAAAATCCATCCAGTAACGGGATCATTTTAACCTGGCCCTTATTTGCCATCACTTCTTTACTGCCTACAATTGTTTCAAGGGTATAGTCGCCACCCTTAACCAGCACATCAGGCATGATCATTTTTATTAATTCCAGCGGTGTGTCTTCTTCAAAAATTACAACTGCATCAACCATTATCAAACAGGCAAGCAACAATGCTCTTGACTCCTGGTTGTTAACCGGGCGCTCATTCCCTTTTAATCTTTTTACGGAAGCATCTGAATTTATTCCAACAATCAGTATATCGCTGAAAGCGGCCGCCTCGCTTAATAGTTTTATATGCCCGCTGTGTAAAATATCGAATACCCCATTTGTGAAAACAACTTTTTTACCAAGCAGCTGCCACCTGTTAAGCTGGTGAGGTAATTGTTGTAAGGGTATAATTTTCTCAACTATTGGTTCTGTTCTTTTCATATTTTTTTTTATTTTTAAACATCAGCAATCCAAAACTTAGCAGCCCGATAACGATGATGATCGATGTTGATACCCCCCAGATAAGCCAGCCAAAAGAAACATTGTCTACGTTGTAGATCAGCAGCACTTCCTGCACAGCAAGTGGAAAGGCACCAATGCCACCTGGCGATACGATCATTCCCAGGGTGGCCATACTTAATACACTGCATGCCTGTATTATTCCCAAATGCGCAGTAGCCGATAAAGCGAAAAATCCTACATAGATTTCTAAGAGATACATGCACCAGATAAAAATTGTATGTGCAATGAACCAGCCGCGTTTTTTTAAATGTTTTATGGTTTTAAAACCTTCGGTGAAACCGATATGAAATCCTTTAATACTTATGATATACCTGTGTGCAGCAAACCTTTTAAAAATATATCTCAGGAATATTATCATCAAAAGGATAAGACAAATTGCAATGGAAAGTTTAAGCCATATTATGCCTGACCTGCCATAATTTGATTCGGATAATTTTTTCCTGATGAATGCAGAAATGTGGTTTATCTGCAGTAAAAAGGAGATAAGGATGAGAATAAAATAACATATCAGGTCAAATGCCCTTTCAACCAACACGGTGCCTATTAATTTATTTACAGGTATCTTTTCATAACGATTCAATAAAGTGCATTTTAATAATTCGCCCGCCCTTGGTACAAATGTATTAGCCAGGTAGCCCGACATAATCGCATAAAAAGTTGTGGTGGTTGAGGGCTTATATCCCAATGGCTCGATCAGTAATTTCCATCTTACAGCGCGGCTGATGTGACTTAAAATCGCCATGATAATAACGGGTACAATCAGCCAGTAGCGGGCATCTTTAAGCGATTCCTTAAACTGGAGTTTTTGTAAACCCGTCATTTTATCAAATTGCCACCAGGCAAGAAAAAAACCTGCGGCCAGAAAAAGAATATATTTTAAAAAAGTAAAAAAATTCTTTTTCATAACAGCCTGTAAGTTACGATTTGAAATTTTGAGATGCGGGGAGCAAATTATCAATGAGCCTTACATCGTTTAAATAGGCAGCTATCAGCAGAACCAGTTTTTCCTCACCATCCCAGGTTATAACTGTAGACAGGTTTTCTGCATTTGCTATTTCTGCATAATCCACCACAAAACCATTTTGCTTTAGTGTATCTGTAGCCGCTTGTTTTAAATCGGTTACATCGCCCTTACTTACATTATCCCGCATAAAACACAGGCATTTAAAAATTTCTGAAGCCTGCATCTTCTCCTTATCATTTAACCTCAGGTTCCTGCTGCTCATCGCCAGGCCATTGCTTTCACGCATAGTTGGGCAAATGTTTATAACAACCCTTTCCTTAATAAGAGTCCCCAGTTTTTTTATTACCAGGCATTGCTGGTAATCTTTTTGGCCAAGGAATAAATGATCAGGAGAAACAATTTTTAAAAGACTATTCATTACCTGGCAAACACCCTGGAAGTGGCCTGGCCGGTATTTTCCTTCCAGGATGTTTTCAAGGTTTCCAAGTTCATAATGTTTTGTAAAATCTGTACCATCAGGATAAATTTCTTTTATATCAGGAAGAAATAAAATATCGCAACCGCTTTTTTCAAGCAGGTAAATGTCCTGTTCCAAAGTAACAGGATACTTTTTCAGGTCCTCGGGGTTATTGAACTGGGTAGGATTAATAAAAACACTACAAACGGTAGTGCCGGTCTCTTCTTTACTCTTTTGTATAAGTGACAGGTGACCCTGGTGCAATGCCCCCATGGTTGGAACAAATCCAATACTATTTTTAGCATCATTGGCACGATGCAAATGTTTGACAAGATCTGTTGTTTTTTTAAATAGGACCATTATTTCAAATATCGTGTGCGCCTGATGAAAAGGTAATTTCAGGAAAAAAATTGTAACTTCGCCGCCGGTTTTAAATTTTACCTAATTAATACCAGTTAATGTCAGCAAAGAAAAGAATTTTATTCATAGTCAACGAAATGTCGCCTTACCTGGAAGAGACCGAGTTTGCTGAAATAGTAAATAAGTTAGCCATAAAAGCAAATGAAACCGGGATGGAAGTACGGTGTATCATGCCGCGGTTTGGAGTGATTAATGAAAGAAGACACAGGCTGCATGAAGTGGTAAGATTGTCAGGGATAAATGTTTCTATTGATGGAGATGATTACCCCCTTGTTATTAAAGTTGCTTCACTGCCTAATGCCAGGTTGCAAATTTATTTTCTTGATAATGAAGATTATTTTAAGCGAAAATCATTGTTTCATGATGAGAATGAAAAATGGTTTGCCGATAATGCCTTGCGAACAGTCTTGTTCTGTAAAGGGGCTTTAGAAACGGTAAAAAAATTCGGCTGGCCACCAGACGTAATTCATTGCAGCGGCTGGATGACCTCACTCATCCCAATGTATATAAAAACAGCCTATAAAAAAGAACCTGTATTTAGTAATTGTAAAGTTGTATTTACTATTGGCCAAAATACATTCAAGGAAAAATTAGGCGCTGAATTATTAAAAATCGGAGCCATCAATGCGAATGTAAAAGAAAGCGAATTGGAAATATTTAAAGATGGCAGCAATACCGCAATGTTCAAAGGGGGCGCTACTTATGCAGATGCAATTACTTTCGGCGCTGCAAAAGTTGATAAAAAACTTTCTGATGAATTTTCAAAAGTGAAAGGAAAAAAAGTTTTACCTTTTAATCCTGACTCAGATTTAACAGACTATTTACAATTGTATAACGACCTTGCGGGCAAATAAACTCTACTGCTATTCTTTAAAAATTTGACTCTACAGTGCACAAATTAAAACTCACTTCTTCCGGAATTTTCTTCCTGTTATTTTTCTCATTATTAAACTGGAATTGTACAAAAATTGACACCACTGATATTGGCAGTGGATTAATACCGGTGGTTGATAATGTACATACATTTGATACAAGCCTGGCAGTTATTGCAAATAATTTTGACCTTGTAGATACAGATTGTGCAAAAATTTATCCTGCGGAACAACACATTTTAGGGGTAATAAATAATGACCCGTATTTCGGAACCACAAAAGGAACTATTTATACCCAACTGGCGCCACTGAGTTTCCCGTACGATTTTCCTGCAATACATTCCCTTGATTCTATAGTATTAGTCTTGAGCTATACCGGTACATATGGTGATTCTACCATACCTCAAAAGGTAAACGTGTACCCGATACTTAACACTTTTAAACCGGATTCAAGTTCATGCACAGCTTACCCGTTTGATAATTCAAACTTGCTGGGATCTGCAATTTACCAGCCACAAAGGTTAACCGATTCCGTTATTGGATTTAATGAGCGGTCATCAAACCAGCTGCGTATAAAATTGAGTACTGCATTCGGACAATCAATACTGGCCCAGGGTGGCACCACAGGGTTACTATCAGATTCATTATTTAAAATTTTCTTCAAGGGTTTTGCTATTGTACCAGATGAACCCTTTGGTGGTAACGCAGTTACATTCTATAACCTTGCAGACAGCAATACCAAGCTGGCCATATATTTTCATTACAACGCAGGACTTACAAATGATACGGTAGTTAATTTCAGGTTAACAAATTTAACCCATACGGCTAACAACATTGTACGAAACCATTCCGGTGCAGAAATAACCCAACATACCAGTCATCCGGCAGCGGGTGATAGTTTAATATATATTCAAACTATCCCGGGCACCTTTGCGGAAATAAAAATTCCTGATCTTTCTTCGCTGTCGAACAGGATCATTAACAAAGCTGAATTAATTGTAGACCAGGTGTATTCTTCTGCCTTGACGGATAAATATTTTTATACCCCTGATTTTCTTTTTCTTGACCTGAAAGATACGGCTGCAGGCAATTTCAGGCCCATTCCATGTGATTTTAATACGTTATCCGGGTCTCCTAACCTCACCCTGTTTGGTGGATTCAGAACTTTTGTGAATGATCCTTTTGGTAACCGGATAGCACGCTACTCATTTAATCTTTCACGCTATGTTCAAAAGATCGTTACCAGTCACAGGATCAATTCCACTTTAAGGCTCAAGGCCCCTGACGCTATAACTATCCCAACTACATATGTAGATGAATGTAACCAGCCGGTAGCACCATTAACCTATCCTATCAATGTTCTTTCACTGGGACGGGTAAAACTTGGCGGAGGTAACAACTCCAGTTATAGAATGAGGCTGCATATTGTGTTCACAAAACTTTAATAAAGAACATTTTGAAAACTGTTTTGTGTATCAGCAACTTTTTTTCAACAATTCCTTTTTGTTCAATCACCGTTTAGCTATAATTTTGCGGCTCAATTAAAAATTAATATGCCATATTTATTTACTTCTGAATCTGTAAGTGAAGGACATCCCGATAAGGTTGCAGACCAGATAAGCGATGCCCTTATTGATAATTTTTTAGCATTTGATCCACAAAGTAAAGTGGCTTGCGAAACCCTTGTAACTACCGGCCAGGTTGTATTGGCAGGTGAGGTTAGATCAAAAGCATACCTGGATGTACAGGAAATAGCACGCCAGGTGATCCGCAAGATCGGCTATACAAAGAGTGAATATATGTTTGAAGCAAATTCATGTGGTATCTTATCCGCCATCCACGAACAATCCCAGGATATTAACCAGGGTGTAGACAGGAAAACAAAAGAAGAGCAGGGTGCCGGCGACCAGGGAATGATGTTTGGC
>JACDBU010000056.1 GCA_013694745.1 Chitinophagaceae bacterium | reverse complement strand
ACACTTGACCCCAAAAGTTGGAAAGGCGATTGGATCAGCGCTCCGGTTATCTTTAATATGGAAGGTCTAAATAAACAACGATATTCCATGGTGCGGGGAGAAAAGAACGATTACCTGGAGCCTTTACCTTTGTTAAGAAAACAATTTAGCATCTCAAAAAAAATACTTGGGGTACGAGCCTACGTTGCTGTGGCAGGATTTTATGAATTCTATATAAATGGAAACAAAGTTTCAACTGATATTCTCAATCCTGCTTTTACGAATTACGACAAAACAGTATTATTTAATACCTACGATGTCACTAAATTTTTACAAGAAGGCGCAAATACCATTGGGATCATGCTTGGAAACGGCTGGTATAATTCATCTTCAAAAGAAGTTTGGGGTTTTGATAGAGCTCCCTGGCGAAACTATCCTGCAATCAAATTGCAAGTAAAGATTGATTACGAAGACAAAACAGAAGATATTATAGTAACAGATCAAAGTTGGAAGGCAGCCCCCGGCCCTATAACCTTCAGTCAGGTACGGCAAGGCGAATACTATGATGCACGTTTTGAAATTCTACATTGGAGTGAATCTAATATTGATGAAAGGAAATGGAAACCTGTCCGTAAAGTTGGAGGACCAATTGGCTTGTTAAAGCCACATACCCTGCCACCAGTAAAAGTGATGCATGTTTTTTCACCTGTGCAGTCAAACAGATTGGCTAACGGAAATATTGTTTATGATTTTGGACAGAACATGGCAGGCTTTATTAATATTAAAATTTCAGGTAAAGCAGGATCACGGGTACAATTTAAATATGCTGAAAAAATTGATTCAATTGGCGCCGCTGATCAATCTAATATAGATATTTTCCTGGCTGACTCATTATTTCAGGTAGACAGGTACACCTTGAAGGGAAATGGAGAAGAAATTTGGTCACCCAGATTTGTTTACCATGGTTTTAGATTTGCGGAGGTTTCGTTTAGCGGTGACATACCTCAAATACTCAGCATTTCAGCACACGCTGTCCATACATCATTTGAGCAAATTGGTGAATTCAGTTGCTCCAATCAACTGATAAATAAAATCAATAACAGCACATTATGGTCTTACCGCAATAATTTTATAGGATTTCCAGCCGATTGCCCGCAGAGGGAAAAAAACGGTTGGACAGGAGATGCGCAACTAGCTTGTGAAACCGGCCTGTCCAATTTCAACAGCAGTACTTCATACCATAAATGGTTAAATGATTTGCGTGACGAACAGCAAATTGATGGAAGTCTTCCTGGAATTGTACCAACTTCGGGGTGGGGGTATTATTGGGGAAATGGTCCTGCCTGGGATATTGCGTGTATTGAGATTCCCTGGAAAAACTTTGTTTATACAGGTGACACAACATTTTTGTCGGATAATTATTACATGATGAAAAAGTATGTTGATTACATCTATTCCCGATCACCGGAATACATTGCTGGCTTTGGGCTTGGGGACTGGATCCCTGTATCAACGGAAACACCTGCAAGTATTACTTCAACAGCGTATTTTTATTTTGGAGCTTTTGTAGTTTCAAAAGTTGCTGGTATTCTCGGAAATGAGATGGATAAATTGGCTTACGAACAATTAGCAGAAAAGATTAAAGGCGCCTTTAATAAAAAATACTTTAACAGCAAAGATGCATTGTATGCAAATGGCTCTCAAACTGCATTAAGTTGTGCTTTGTTCTTTGATCTTGTACCTGAAGAATACAAGAAACGGGTCATTGATAACCTTGTTGCTGCTGTTCATGCAAAAGATGATCACATTGACTGTGGTATCCTGGGTGCCCGCTATATTCTCCATGTTTTAACCGAGTATGGGCATGCTGATCTTGCATATAAAATTGTTGCCACAGACACTTATCCCGGTTGGGGCTACTGGATACAGCAAGGGGCTACAACACTCTGGGAAGATTGGAAAGGAAATTCGTCCTTAAATCACATTATGTTCGGCGATGTAAGTTCATGGTTTTATAAAAGCATTGCGGGTATCAGACCTGATGAAACCTATCCTGGGTTTAAACAATTCATTATACGTCCTGAGATAGTTGCCGATCTATCCTGGGCAAAGGCGAAGTATGAGTCTGTATACGGAACCATTATTAGTAATTGGCGGATTGAAGGCAAGATGTTTATACATGAAATTGAAATACCAGTCAATTCAACAGCAAGATATTATATTCCATTTGGTAGCAGTTTGCGGGAGATAAAAGAAAATGGAAAAACTTTGCGTGCATCCGATTACAGGATTTATGGTACCAACCGCAATCGATATATTATGCTGTTACCGGGTAAATATCAATTCTCTTTGCCTTTTAGAAAAGGCAAATAATTTTAAAGATCTGATGTAAAATAAAAGGATAGCTAATTTGGACCGCAAGCCCTTTGCTGGCCTCATAAAAAAGACGTTAAGAAAATTTGAATGGGTGGCGTTAAGAAATGAAATTGATGTTACCAATGCCTGGCTTTGCAATTTGCTTGTAAGTCGCACCAAAGCCCAGACATATTCTGAAGATTGAGCTAATTTCATTTTAGCCAGCCATTCAAATTTTTAGTCTTTTTTATGCAGCCTTGATCTTTCTTGTTACTTCTTTGCATCAAGGCAAAGAAGTAAATGAAGTCTACCTAAGCTGGCCAAGCTTTTGCGGCCTGAAGTAATTATTCTATAAAACAAAATTGTAAATTTCCTTCTCAAATAAATGAAAAGAAGAAATTTTATTAAGCAAAGCAGCCTGCTTTCATCCGGGGTTTTTCTTCCTGATTTTAAAGTGATGGATAATTTTTTTGAAAAACATTCCAGGGAATTCTTATC
>JACDBU010000043.1 GCA_013694745.1 Chitinophagaceae bacterium | reverse complement strand
GTATTTAACCCTCACTAATAATTTAATAATGATCACTTCTGATATAATTGCCGGTACAATGAAATGGGGGATTTGGGGAGCGCAGTTTACACTGGAGGAGTATGCTGCTATGATAGAAAAATGTATTGATCTTGGTGTAACCACTTTTGATCATGCTGATATTTACGGACATTATACAGTAGAAGAAGATTTTGGAAATGCTTTGTCCCGGCAACCTCACCTCCGGAAAAAAATACAAATCATTACCAAGTGCGGTATAAGGATGGTAACACCCAATCGTCCGGCTCATCTTATAAAATCTTACGATACAGGCAAAGCGCATATTATTGAATCAGTACATAATTCTCTCAAAAATTTTCAAACAGATTACTTAGATATGTTGCTGATCCATCGACCGGATCCATTGATGGACCCCTATGAATTGGCAGAAGTTTTTGGGATGTTGCAAAATCAGGGTAAAGTATTGGAATTCGGGGTTTCAAATTTTGATGTTCCCCAGGTGCAAATGGTCCATTCATTTTTCCCGGTTGCTGCAAACCAGGTTGAGATATCGATCGTTAAACTTGATGCCTTTACTGATGGTACGTTATCACAATGCATCCGGGAAAAAATAACACCTATGGCCTGGTCGCCTTTAGGTGGAGGAAAGTTTTTTGATGCAGATGATGATCGTAATAAAAGGATCCTTGCCGTGGCACAAATTCTTTCCGAAAAATATGATGCATCGCCCGACCAGGTATTACTGGCCTGGCTCTTTAAACACCCGGCAGCAATAAAACCTGTGCTGGGAACTGTAAAAATCGAGCGGATACAAAAAGCTATGGAGGCATCAAAGATCAAATTAACAAGAGAAGAGTGGTTCCTGCTGTGGCGGGCTTCAACCGGTAAAGAAGTAGCATAAATAATTGTTACACTACTTCTTTTTCCTCAGTATTTAAATAAATAGCGTTTAGGCATTACCGTTATGTTAAAAACGCTGGCTTTCACCAGCTCCCCATCAATTTGTAAGGGTACAATTTTATTGCAGGTAATATTTATTTGTGCGGCCGTTAACTGGGTTATATAATCTGCTGATAAATGGTTGCCTTTTTCGATCACCGGCAGGTAACGTAACCTCCTGGTAACTTTTAATGGTTTACACAAGATTACATTTAGCAGACCATCATCAAGCTTACTTTCAGGACTCACCATAAAACCACCACCCATGCGGGATGAATTACAAATAAGAGTTAACAAAAAATATGCGGATATTTTTTCATTGTCATATCCAATTTGCATGGACAATTCTTTAAAAGAAAATATTTGTTTCAGCACCGCAAGATAATAGCCCAAATGACCGCCTATCCAGCGTATTGCATTTATAGATTGTAATACTTCTCCATCAAAGCCGATGCCGATACCATTGATAAATACCTGGCCATTGCATTTCCCCGCATCAACAAATTTTTGATCTGCAGATAATACCAGGTCAATTTGCTGTTCAATATTTATATCGCCATATAGCTTACAGGCAAAATCATTTCCCGTCCCGCCTTTAAAAATGGCAATAGGAATATTTACATCTTTATAAAAATTTAGAAAATAATTTAGGGTGCCATCCCCACCAATTACCCATGCTTCTTTGTATTCATTAATTTGGTCGGGCCACTTATTTTCAAAAGAAATAAAGGGGATGTTTTTTTTTGCCAGGCAGGTGGATATATAGGTGGCAATTTTATGCGCTTTACCTTTAGATGACTTAGGGTTTATCAATAAAAGCAGGTGATCACTTTTTGCGGAATTCTCCATAGTTAATTGTTATTCCACCAGCCGGATCGTCCAGAAATCATCAGACAAATTATCGCTCGTAAGGTATTCAAATGGCATGGTAAAATATCCCTGCATGCCCCAGGCTTCACCCCATGAATTACGCATGATGAACCATTTATTTTTAGTGTCATATCCCACGGCCATCACTGCATGGCCACCTTGTACTGCCTCCCCGGGTTTAGGCATGGGTACATGCCCGGAGATGGCAACTTTATCTGTTGTAAAACTTTCATAAACCGTAAAGCCAATAACAAAAGGATAGCCATCAGCCAGGCAGGTTTGTAATTCACTAAGCTGGTGCGTTAAGCGCATATAACTAACCGCCTGGCTTTGCAAAGCCAGCTTGTAACAAGTAGTTGATGGTTTAGTGGCAAATTTGGATAATATATATGGCCATTTTGCTTCATCACAAACACCCTGTTTGGCCAGTGTTTTTATTCCGTCGCGGAGCATAGCGCCACTGTCTGATGCTACTGAATTTTCTATAACCCGCTCATTATAATAAATGAATAATCTTGATGGAGTAAAAGAATTTTTTTTCTGCTTCATCTGTTCAAATTCAAATGCGCCACCTAATGCATTTGCAGTACAGCTGCCCAGCCGCCCCTGGTCATACACCGGGGGACAATATTTCCTCAGGTCTGTTTTAGCTGGAAGAACAATGCCACCGGGCTTTTGAGCCGAATACATTTTATCCCTGTGATCAGGCAGGTCTGGCAGCCAGCCCAGCCCGTGCTTACTCATATTTTTCATTTCCGAAATATTAATTGCCGGTTAAGATAGTAATTTTTAATATGATTTTCAGGAGATAAAAAACCGTAAAAATTACGGTCATTAATTTTTTTTAATGGTCGTAACTTATCACTCTTGAAATTTTCCAGGTATCATCTTTTTTTTGCCAGAGCATTACAAACCTGAATGTGCCAACTTCCTGTTTACCATTTTCAATATGACGAAACTGATGGGAACCTATTTCTATTGCCCCGTAATTTTTTAGTGGGTGAACTTCCAGGCTGCCTTTCACCAATTGCCGCGTTAGTTTGAATTCCTTTTTAAAAGTGGTCTCAAAATTTTTAAAAACCGTTTCATAAGGAACGAGGCCGTCGTTATCCTGGAACCATTCAAGATCGGTGGTAAACATGGATTTAAATTTTACCATGTTTTGCGTGTTGAAAGCATCAAAAAGAATGCTATCCATCTTGGCTATCTCTACAAACAACTCAGGCGATGTTGCAGCAACTTTTTTTTCCTGCGCCAACGCAGAATGTATAAAAATAAAAATTGTTGCTATGAACAAAATAATTTTAGGCGAATACTTTAATTGCATTTTATATTTCAGATTTAAAGTGTTGATTTTTTTTTGTCTGTATAAATTCATGATATATTGCAACGGGGGCAATCGCCGTCCAGCCACAAAAATCGGCCCTGGCCTGGTTACCTTGTGTAAGTGAATCCGGTGCATAATTTTCCCAAAATGTTTTTGTCTTCTTATAAACTTCTGCAATGCACCAGTAGTATTGCCTGGCAAGTTTGGTAGCCAGTTTTATTTGATCATTATGTAATAGACCTCTTATGATCATATAATTTGTAGGTGCCCAAACACTGCCCATCCAGTAATCTCCTTTAGCTGAAAAACCAGGCTGATCTGCCGGGTAGCTCGCCACAGGAAAGGTGCGCCAGAACTGGTTTGGATCAGTTAGATGCGAAAGAAACATTGATAATTTTTCTACAGGGACAATTCCTGCAAGCAAAACCCAAAACATACCAATGTGTTTTCTTTTTATTTGTTTTCCATACCCAAGATCGTAATAAAATCCGTCTGTATCATTCCAGCAAAATGCGTTGATTGCAACTTTTGTTTCGTGATAAAATTGCCGGTAATCCGCAATGTCATTCTTTTCATTTATCAACCCGGCTATGGTTGAAAGATTATCTGCAAACAAAGCCATTTGTGCAGAGAGATCAACCGCACGGCCCTGGCGGTTCCACACCGAACTCAACCCGGTGTAGGCAAAAATTTCAGGAAATAAATTTTTTACCGGGATGCCTTTACCATCATCCTGCCATCCATCCGGGTAACGTTGAATATTATCCATGCCCGATCCAAATGCATCACTGAAGAAAAGCTTGTCTTCCATCCGGTAATGCGCAATTAAATAATGGTAAAATTTTTTGAGTGAGGGATAAACTTTTTGTAAGCGCTGTATATTCTTTGACTGGCTGTATAATTCTAATTCGGCGAAAGCAAGTAGGGGAGGGTTGATGCTTACGGGATGATCTTTTGACCACATGGGTTTTCCTTCTTTGGTATATTCGCGACAAATAAAACCATCTTTATCCTGTAAATTATAAAAATTATCAAGGGCGTTCTCTATGGGTAATTTATCCTGGTGATATTTTGCATAGCAGGCGATAAAACACGTATCCCATAAAAAAATATTACCGCTAAAGGCCGCATCTAAAAACGGTTTTTTAAAAACAGTATCATCACCACCGCCACGTACTTTCTTTTTTGCAATGTTAATTGCTGTCGTGTACATTTCATTTTGTAATGCCAATGGAACAAACCAATCGTTGGTTTCATGTGCAAAAACCTGCCATGATGGAGATAGCAGGCTTGCAGTCGTTGCCAGGGCAAATTCCTGTATAAATTTTCTTCTTGACGACATATATTTTTGTCGTGTTTTTAAATTTATATGTCTTTAGATTCTACAAGGTTAAGCAATCGCGTTTGCGGATCCATCATCACTGTCCCTTCCACTTTCTGCCATAATTTACGCAATGATGTAAGTGCAATTTCGGCTTCGTTCAATGTGCCGAATTCCAGGTTAATGATGACATAGTTGGGATCGTTAACGGGCTGAAATATACTGTAACTGCGCACGCCAATCTGTTTGCGATTTATCGGATCGCTTTCAAATGCCTGTTTCCAGCCGGCAAAATTTGGTATCTTATGTTCTATCTGGAGTATCACCATGTTTTTCTATTAAATAATGTTATAGTTTGGGCATTTTTATTTTTAGAAAACTATAGTAAGATACTTATAATAAAATATTTTTTTTCTTCCTGCTTTTGCTTAACAAAAAAAGCAACCTTTTAGTGGTTGCTTTTTATTTATAAAGATAATATTTTATTCTTCCGATTTAGATTCTGCAGGTTGTGCTGATTCTGCTTTTGGAGTTTCTGTTTCTGCGGGAGCTGCCGGGGCTTTTTCTGCCGGTGCAGTTTGTACCGGTTCAACTCTTTGTGTTGTTCTCCTTACAAAGGGCTGTCTTCCGGTAGGCCTGGTTTTTTTATTGGTTTCCTGGCGCTTTGCAAATTCAGCATCGTGCTCACCACTCCATTTGGTAAACTTTTCCATTGCAGCGGCTTCATCAAACAAGCCAAGGGTAACTCCCCTTAATAAATGTTTCAGGAACAATACACCTTTAAAACTCAATATCCGGCGTACAGTATCTGTGGGCTGGGCACCTTTATGGAGCCAGTCTAACGCTTTTTGCCTATCTATTTGAATAGTGGCAGGAATTGTTAAGGGGTTATAAGAGCCTAATTTCTGGATGAATTTACCATCACGGGGGCTTCGGGCATCGGCAACAACGATAAAGTAAAATGGCCTTTTCTTGGAGCCATGGCGTTGCAATCTCATTTTAACAGCCATAAAAAATAGAAATTTTCTTTGGGTTGTGAATTAATTTGGTTTTTACAGGACAGCGAAGATAAGGAGTGAAATAACAATATCCAAATGCAACCTGTAAATTTTATTTTTTTCCTAATGCCGCCAGCTTTCCCATTGGCATTTTATTCATCATTTTCATCATATTTTTCATTTGGTCAAATTGCTTGATGAAGGCATTTAACTCAGCTATATCTTTTCCACTGCCTTTCGCTATGCGCAACTTTCGGGCCGGGTTTATGATGTCAGGATTTCTTCTTTCTTCTAAGGTCATTGAATTTATCATGGCTTCAATCCCCTTAAACGAATCATCATTGATATCAACATCCTTTATTTGTTTGCCTACCCCGGGAATCATTCCCATGAGATCTTTAAGATTGCCCATCTTTTTTATTTGCTGAAGCTGGGTCTTAAAATCCTCAAAATCAAATTGATTTTTGCGTATCCGCTTTTCAAGCTTGGCGGCCTGAACTTCATCAAATTGTTCCTGTGCTTTTTCTACAAGGCTAACAATATCACCCATGCCCAAAATTCTTTGAGCCATTCTTTCAGGATAAAATACATCCAGCGTATCCAGCTTTTCACCACTGCTCACAAACTTGATCGGTTTGTTAACCGTGTATTTAATGGAGATAGCGGCACCACCTCTTGTATCGCCATCAAGCTTTGTTAATACTACCCCACTAAAATCCAGCCTTTTATTAAACTCGGCTGCTGTATTTACAGCATCCTGGCCAGTCATACTATCAACGACAAATAATATCTCTTGTGGATTAACTGCCGCTTTTATATTCGCAACTTCCGTCATCATCACTTCATCGATCGCAAGCCTGCCGGCCGTATCGATAATGATAACATTTTTGTTTTTGCTTTTTGCTTCTTTGATCGCATTTTGTACGATGGATACGGCATCTTTATTTTCCGGTTCGCTGTACACATCTACGT
>JACDBU010000011.1 GCA_013694745.1 Chitinophagaceae bacterium | reverse complement strand
GCGTAGCGGATGAAGTAAATATTCATGTTGGCGAAACTTTTACCGGCGCGCCAGGCATGGACATAAAAATAGTTAACACTGCAAGCCTGAAAGTGGTTACCGATATTCCTGAAAATTATTTGAGCCGCGTAAAAAAAGGAACCAAAGTACAGGTGGTAATACCTGATGTAAATAAAACTTTCAATACGCTTATTTCATTGATCAGCCAGTCTGTTAGTTCAACCTCAAGAGGCTTTAATGCAGAGGTTAAAATACCGTATGACCCATCTTTAAAACCTGGCCAGTCTGCAGTAGTGAAAATTCTTGATTATTCAGCGGCTAATGGTATTGTGGTGCCTGTGAATATGGTACAAAGTGATGAAACGAGTAAGTATGTGTACGTGATGGAAAAATTAGCAGATGGCAGAACAGTTGCGAAAAAGAAAGTAGTTATTCTGGGTGAAGTGTATGGTGATAATGTAGAAATAAAACAAGGCCTGGTAGAAGGCGAGCAACTGGTTTCAGAAGGATACCAGACTTTATATGAGGGACAGGTTGTGACCACGGAAGTAAAATAGAAACGGCACAAATGCTAAAAAATAACATAGAAATTCCTCTTTGTGTTTCTTAGTGTCTTAGCGTCTTTGTGGCCAATCAGATGATTATTTAACCAGCAGCTGACTACTAAAATATTTTTATGAATTTTATAGAAGGAATAAAAGCGAAATTTAAGCAGTTTAAACCCACTTCCTGGGCAGTAGATAACCGCACGGCAATATATATCATTGCAATACTGATAACGCTTTTTGGCTTGTACAAATTTAATACCCTGCCCAAAGAACAATTTCCTGATATAGTTGTTCCAACCATTAGTGTTACCACGGTGTATGTGGGAAATTCTCCAAAGGATATCGAGAACCTCGTTACCCGCCCGATAGAAAAACAATTAAAAGGAATAAGCGGCGCCAAGGTTAATAAAATTACAAGCACATCGCAAACCGATTTCAGTTTGATCGTTGTTGAATTTGATACGGATGTAAAAACAGAATTCGCCAAACAAAAAGTAAAGGATGCCATTGATAAGGCGCAAACCGATCTGCCTAACGATCTTACTTCGCAACCGGATGTGCAGGAATTTGCTTTCAGTGAAATGCCTATCATGTTTGTGAATGTGAGCGGCGATTACGATGGTGTAAAACTGAAACAGTATGCAGATAAAATGCAGGATAAGTTTGAAGAGCTTTCGGAGATAACCCGCGCAGAAATAGTAGGGGCGCCGGAAAGAGAGATACAGGTAAATGTTGATCCCTATAAAATGGAGGCCGCAAAATTAAGTTTTACAGATGTTGAAAATGCGATCAGTCGTGAGAATCATGATATCACAGGGGGGTTGATAGAAGTGGGAAATATGAAACGCACCCTGAAAGTAAAAGGACAATTTACGAGTGCTTTAAATTTACGCGATATAATTGTGCGCAGCAGCGCAAGAGGCGCAAGTGTTTATTTAAAAGATATTGCCGAATTAAAAGATACCATCAAAGAAAAAGAAAGCTATGCCCGCCTGAACGGAAAAAATGTGGTAACCATAAATATTGTAAAACGTGCCGGTGAAAACCTGATCAGCGCTGCCGGTAAAATAAAAGATATTGTTGCCAAAATGCAGTCTGACCAGGAATTGCCAAAAGATCTTAACGTGGTAATAACCGGCGATCAGAGTAAAGCAACGGCAACCTCTTTCAACGATCTTGTAAATACAATTATCATTGGGTTTGTTTTGGTATTGCTTGTGCTCATGTTTTTTATGGGTGTAACCAATGCATTTTTTGTTGCATTGAGTGTGCCTTTGAGTGTGTTTGTTGCGTTTCTCTTTTTGCCGATCGCCGATTCAATAGTTGGTACAAGTGTTACCCTGAATTTTATTGTATTGTTTGGTTTGCTGTTTGGGCTGGGAATTATTGTTGATGATGCAATTGTAGTAATTGAAAATACACATCGTATTTACAACAATGGAAAAATTCCCATTATCCGGAGTGCAAAAGAAGCAGCCGGTGAGGTTTTTATTCCCGTACTGGCCGGTACAGCTACAACGCTTGCTCCATTTTTCCCGCTCTTATTCTGGAAGGGAATAATTGGGAAGTTTATGATCTATCTGCCAACGATTTTAATTTTAACGCTGGCTGCATCATTAATTGTTGCCTTTATTTTTAACCCTGTATTTGCGGTTAGTTTCATGAAGCCTGATGGAGCAGAATTTGAGGAACCTAAAAAAGATCTTTTTAAAAAATGGTGGTTCTGGTCGGCTATCATATTTGCATTAATGATGCATTTGCTGGGCTTCCACGGGTTTGCGAATTTTCTTTTATTCATGATGTTGCTGGCCGTACTTAACCGTTTCGTTTTCAGAAATATTATACATGCTTTTCAAACAAGGATACTGCCATCTTTGATGAACCGTTATGAAAAATTATTGCGATGGGTATTAAAAGGATGGCGGCCGGTATGGATGCTGGTAGTACTGTTTTTATTGTTTCCTATCTCTGTTGCATTATTGATGTTGAGAGGAAATAAATCTACTTTTTTTCCGAGTGGTGATCCTAATTTTATTTACGTGTATTTAAAAATGCCGGTTGGTACTGATGTAAAAACTACAGACAGTGTAACCCATTTATTAGAAAACAAGGTATATAAAGTTTTGGAGAAAGAGCATCCGGGAACAGAGGGCAGTATCGTTGAAAGCATCATTGCAAATGTTGCCAACAGCGCAAATAATCCCAGGAGCAATAACAGGAGTATACAGCCTAATCTCGGGCGTATTCAGGTATCCTTTGTTGAATATGCAAACCGGCATGGTAAACATACTTTGCCTTATTTGACTGCGGTTCGTGATGCAATGAAAGGTATACCAGGCGCTAGTATTGAGGTAGCACAGGAAGATGGCGGTCCGCCAACTGATCCGCCGGTGAATGTTGAAATTGTAGGCGACCAGTTTGAAGAGATCGCTAAGGTTGCAACCAATCTTCAGAATTATTTGGATACTAACCAGATCTACGGAATAGAAAATTTAAAGATGGATGTTGATCTTAATAGTCCTGAAATAACGGTGAACGTAGACAGGGAAAAAGCAATGATGGAAGGATTGAGCACAGGACAGATAGGGAATGAAATAAGAACGGCTGTATTTGGCAAGGAAGTGAGTAAATTAAAAGATGGTGAGGATGAATACAAGATCCAGTTACGTGCATCAGATCTTGAGCGCAAGAATATTACCGACCTGATGAATATGCGTATCACTTTTATGGATATGAATACGTTTATGGTAAAATCAGTGCCTATAGGTGCTGTGACCAAACTGGATTACACCAACACCTCGGGAGCTATTGCAAGAAAAAATGTTAAGCGCACCATCCAGCTGCAATCGAATGTGCTGGACCCAACCATGTCGGGAAAAGTAAACCAGGAACTAGCAGTGAAGATCGAAGACTTTAAAAGAACAAATAAAATACCTGATGATGTAACCATAAAGCAAACAGGGCAGGGGGAACAGGAAAAAGAAACCCAGTCATTTTTAGGTATGGCGCTGGCAATTGCATTGGGATTGATATTTTTAATTTTAGTACTGCAATTCAATTCACTCAGCAAACCTTTTATTGTATTAACAGAAATATTCTTCTCAGTAATTGGAGTTTTACTTGGGTATGCATTTACGGGTATGACAATAGCAACGATTATGCTGGGCGTGGGTATTATTGGTTTGGCTGGTATTGTTATTAAGAATGGAATTTTGTTGATAGAGTTCACTGATGAGTTAAGAGGCCGGGGCGAAAAAACCCGGGAAGCTGCAATACAGGCTGGAAGGATTCGTATCATACCCGTAATGCTTACAGCTATCGCAACTATTTTAGGATTGCTGCCACTGGCTGTTGGATTCAATATAAATTTCATTGCTTTTTTCCAGCATTTAAACCCGCATATTTTCTTTGGAGGTGATAGTGTTGTGTTTTGGGGACCACTAAGCTGGACGATCATTTTCGGATTGATATTCGCATTTTTTTTAACACTGGTAATGGTACCCAGTATGTACCTGATAGCGGAGCGTTTGCGCAGGCCCATGGATAAATTTTATGGAACAAAGTTCGTTGCCTTGTTTGGTTTTACCGGCCCGTTCTTCTTCATTTTTGTAGGTATCATGTACCTGGTAAAAAGAATTCAGGGCAAAAAAGTCTGGAGCGGATTATTGAAAGATGCACCCGGGAAAGTATAAAAAAATTAAAATGATAAATTTAAAGTGCCGGTCTTAGCCGGCATTTTTTTTAAATTCTTAGCGTTCATTTGCGTTACTTTTATTTCTTTACTGCATTGAATATAAAGATGAAAAAAAACTCATTTTCGCCTTTAACACTTTCTGGTAAAATTCTTGAATTATAAGGAAAAATAATAATCCATGGCCAAACCGTATCTTTTATTGATAATTTTTTTGACAGCCTTCCTATTGTATAGCTGCAGCAAAAGAAATCATCCAGGCCGTTCACCGGAAAACAATACCACCAGTAATTCAATGCCGGATAAGCCGGTTGATACGCTTGCCGTAACCAAACCGGTTATAAAGAAACCAAAAGAACCTATTCCTAAAGTGATCGTTGTTAATGATAAAGTTGCACATAAAAGTATTGATGGAAGATTGTATTACGATCTCATGGGCCACCGGTACTGGCGCAATAATGTTAATGGTAAATATTATTTATACAATAAATCAATGTATAATAATAAAGCATTCAATAAACCTGCTAAATAAGATCAGCCTTACTAATATTATTTTATGTACAATTTAAAAATAATTTCTTCAACAGTTCGCCCGGGAAGAAAGGGACCACTCATTGCCAGGTGGATAGCGGATCTTGCCAGGCAAAATGATAATTTTTCCGTAGAAGTATTGGATCTTGGAGAGATAAACCTGCCCATGATGAATGAGCGCAATCACCCATCATTGAAAAAATATGAGCACGAGCATACAAAATTGTGGAGTGCAAAAATAGATGAGGCCGATGCGTTTATTTTTGTTACCGCCGAATATGATTATAATTACCCGGCCCCTCTGCGCAATGCGCTGGAATACCTTTTTCACGAATGGGGATACAAAGCTGCTGCTATGGTTAGTTA
>JACDBU010000005.1 GCA_013694745.1 Chitinophagaceae bacterium | reverse complement strand
TTGCTTCCGAACGATGCAATAAATTACTGTGGAAAAATAAAGCGTCACCTGCATTTATCTCAACATATACCAGTTCCATAGTCTTCAAGGCAAGATCAACATAATGTTGTGATGCGCCAACCTGTTCGCCTGCAAAACCATGTTCTATCCTGCCCATTTTATGCGAGCCTTTTATTACCTGCAGGCAGCCGTTTTCTTTGTTGGCATCAGTAATCGCAATCATTACAGACATCATTTGATCCGGTAACAGGAATTCATTTTTATACCAATAACCATAATCCTGGTGGCACTCCCATGCGCCTCCTACCTTTGGTTCTTTCTGCATAAGCTTACTGTGAAAATGACAAACGGCGCTATCTCCATCCATTAGTTTATCAACCGAGTCAACCATTCGTTTACTTTTTGTAAGCAAGCCATACGCATCATTGCCGGGAGTGTACCATAAAGTAAGCTTTGTTTTTTTGCCTGTCTGATCATTTAAATCAAATGCATGTTTCAGCAAATTTCCATCTGCTGTGGCTATGTCAAAGAGTTTATTAATCTCTTCTTCTTTCAAAAAGTTTTTTACTATTAAGTAACCATCTTTTTGGTATGAAGATATTTGCCGGTCATTTAATTGAAAGTGAGACATGATATAATTATTTTATTTTTTAAGTTTTTTTGAAAACATCCATTCAAAAAGTCCCGGCTCTTTGAATGCGTCATCCCAGCTATCGTGGCCGTCTTCGGGGTATATAGTGAGCTTTACATCTGCACCGGCTTTCTTTAAAGCTTTTGCCATCATCCTGCCGTTTTCGGGAAATACAGTTGAATCCTTTTCCCCGTGAAAAATCCACCATGAAGTCTCTTTCATATTTGGTGCAGTTGCAGTATCTGCGCCTCCGCACATTACGATGGCAGCTGCAAAAGTTCCAGGCATTCTGTTCACAATATCATAGGTTCCAAATCCTCCCATGGAAAGCCCACCCACATATACTCTGCCTGTATCCACTAAATAATTTTTTTCTAAATCGGGAATCAATTCCATCACCAGCTGCATATCCTTTTTAGGTGGTGAATGTTTTGGATATTTATATGTTTTTATTTTTGTA
Source organism: Chitinophagaceae bacterium (assembly GCA_013694745.1). Classification (GTDB taxonomy): domain Bacteria; phylum Bacteroidota; class Bacteroidia; order Chitinophagales; family Chitinophagaceae; genus Ginsengibacter. The sequence continues at coordinate 1,576 of JACDBU010000005.1, read as the reverse complement.
ATTGTATCCACATAAGCTCTTGTTCTATTCCATGAACTCCCTTTAGAACATTGAGGAAATATTACAATTGCCGGGTAATTTCGCCAGATACTATCACTTGTAAAGATGCGTCCACCATGATTCAGCTGGGATTCGTTATTGTTTCCCTTTTCGCCCCCTCCGTGAAGAAATATTATTAACGGATATCTTGTTAAGGTATCAAAAGGGCTATAATCCACCGGAAGTAACAGGCGATAAGGAAGTGTATCTGCATCCTTTATAAACCAATACTTTTGGAACGAGCCATGACGTTGTGCAATCACAAAACCCGGCAACAGGAACAAAAAAATAATGGGTGAAATAATTTTATTCTTCATATTTATCAAGGTTGAAATTTCCTTTTAATTATTTCTAAATTACAAAAAAGCTGAACCTGTTCTTTAAACATGGTTATATCAGGAGACGTGTACCTAATGTAAATAAGGGCTTTCAAAACCTAACTTCTTTAAACCACTTTTCACTTCCGGGCAACTCATAAATAATTTCCATAATAATCCTGTTCTGTAATTTTCCATCATCACCATAATTGGCCCCTGGTCTATTGCAAGATACCTCGGAAGATACCAGTCGGCCTGTTCACTAAAAGCATCATAAAAACCATAAGGGCCCCATATCTTATCTTTCATATCAAAATAAAAATGCTTCATTGCAACCATTGATTGCAGAGGCGTGTAAGGAAATGAAGACAATGCTGCTGTAGGGCTTATAACTCCTAAATCACTTTTATCACCCGGGGCATGTGCGGCATAGCCTATCATAGAATAACTGGCGGTAAGTCCCCAGCTATCTGCTCCATATCCCTTATACTTTTTTGGATTTTTTACACACCATGTATAATTGATCAAAGCCTGGCTGGTAGTCTCTTTCCAGTAATCTCCATATTTATCTTTTAAGCCATGAGGATCTAAACCAAGGTAGGAATAATGCGACCAGAATAACGGGCCACCATAAGGATTGCGTCCCTGGTAATTGAATTGTACGGGATAACCAAACTCTTCGTGCGGAGCATCTATTTTACCATTTTGCGCCCAGCCTTCATGGTAGGCTGCAACAGGAATAGAATGCGTCGGAGATGCTGCAGCCAATACATAAGCGATTAATGTTTCATTATAGCCATTAATGGCAAAATTCATTTTCCATGCTTTGTCCGGGCTCCAGTGCCAGTACAAAACATTCTTACCGTTTTGATACCAGTCAAACTCTACTTCTTTCCATAATTTATTTATTCTTTGCGCCAATAATTTCTCTGCAGTATTTCCATCTTTAAAATATTGCCGCACACAAAGCAAGCCCTGTATCATGTAAGAGGTTTCAACAATATCGCCACCATTATCATCAGGGCTAAATGGATGCACTTTACCGGTTTCACCATACCACCAATGCGGCCATGCTCCATGAAAGCGGTCAGCAGTTTCCAAAAAATGAATTACTTTTTCCAGTCTTTGCCTTCCTTCATCACGAGTGATAAAGTCTCTTTCAATCCCAACTAAAATGGCCATTACTCCAAAGCCGCTGCCACCGCTTGTTACAGTAGTAG
>JACDBU010000240.1 GCA_013694745.1 Chitinophagaceae bacterium | reverse complement strand
GCAGAATACCGTACCCCAAAAATTTATATCCATTACTTTTTTCAGCGTTTCTATTTCCGTTTCCTGCACCAATGCCCGCATTGAAATGCCAGCATTATTTACAAGCATATCAATAGCTCCAAATTTGTCAATCGTTGAATTGATGAATTTTTTGCAGTCGCTCTCAACACTAACATCGGCAACCATAATATGCAAGGGTTTCCCGGGGTGTTGTTGCAAAAGAGCATTTAATTTATCCTCGTGTCTTCCACAGGTTGCTACCTTGGCTCCCCGCTGTAAAAAAGCATTTACCAATGCCTTTCCAATGCCCTCGCTGCCGCCGGTTATCGCTACTACTTTATTTTTAAAAAGATCGCTCATGCAAATTATATAAACAAAAATAGCAGAAGAAGGTTAGCAGGTAAAATATTTTTGTGGACGTAGCGGAATATACACAAACATTTATACCCTACCGATGTTAAAACCCGGATAAGCATAAATGTAATGTGATGTTATTAAGTAATTACAACCTTATATTTCGTACTATAAACTCGCTTTTGAGGAGGTGCCGGTATTATCGGTTGTTTCGGGCTTAACGTCGGTTTTAAAAAAATCATTAAAATGTTGTTCAGCCTCAGGAAAGTGTTCTTTAAAAAGATCACTTGCTTTATTTTTTAGATCGGCAAAATAATTTTTAGCATCATCAACTGAGCCTTCTGCTTCATCTTTGAGTTTATTAAATTTATCTTTTAGCTTATTTGTCAAATTCTGTTTTTCTTCATCACTCATATTGCTGTATTTATATGCACCAAAGGCTGCAGCAGCGCCAAGTAGTAAAGTTGCAAGGTGTTTGTTATTTACACTCATAATATTTATTTTAATGAATTTAAAAAATTAAGATCAATTACCCAAACCATACATCATTTCCTGTGTGTTTATCCGGGATAAAACCCGCAGTGTATTTGCGGTCATTAGCATTTTCAAGAAAAATGATAATACCAACAAAAAGTGCCCCCATAAAAAATGCGATCATTTTCATATTCTTTATTAATTACTTAACAAGAAACTTGCCATATTATATAAGGTATGTAAACGGCATAAAAAAACACTTCTTTTTAAGGAAGTGTTTGTGAACTGGCTGGGACTCGAACTCAGGACCCTCCCGATTATAATCGGGATGCTATACCATTCTCAATGATATCTTCGATATATTTTCTAGACTTCATTTTTTTAATTTGTTTTTCCCTCATTTTTGCGTCAGGCAATGAATCATATTCTTCTGAATAAACTAATTTCCATGGCAAACCCGTTTTTTTAAAAGTTGAATGGCCAATATTATGCTCATAAAGACGACTTTGGATGTTTGTACAAGCTCCAACATAATATTTATTTAATTTTTCTGAAAAAAGTATATATGTAAACGGCATAAAAAAACACTTCTTTATAAAGAAGTGTTTGTGAACTGGCTGGGACTCGAACCCAGGACCCATACATTAAAAGTGTATTGCTCTACCAACTGAGCTACCAATTCGTTAAAAGGAGTGCAAAAATAAGGTAAAAACATTTTTTAGCAAATAAATAAATAATCTAACATATAGATGTATTGATAAGTGCTATTTTAATGGTCGAAATTTTTAATTTGCTTTATTGATGAAAAGTTTTTTATCAATCTTTTGCCAGCAATAGTTTTTTGTTAAGCCAGCTTTCATTGGCCGGAATTATCCATTTACCGGATAATTGTTCTTTTGTTTGTACCAGGTTATCAAAAAATAATGAATCAACATTAATGATTCCATCAGACATGGCATTATTGAGTTTGGATAACGGCAACAATTGAATTCTTTCATGCACAATAAATGCAAGCATCTGCCTGTTGAAGAGATCCACCTTAAAATCCGCTTCTATGTTTTTGATTAACCTTACGGAAGAGTCGGTGCTGCAGCCGCTAACCCCGGTCCCGGTTTCATCAGCCATTAAAATAATGAACTGCCCGAAAAATAAATTTGCGAAGCCTTTTACTTTCGCGCCATGGCTGTTCCATGTTTTTACAAATTGCTCAAGCAATTCTTCTAACTGCAATGTTTCAGTAAGCGTAAACGCGCGGTTGCTTTGATAGATCCATACCCTGGAATCATCAGAAAAAGCATTGGGTAATTCATCCTGGAAATGTAGATTCATTTATCTTTCAAATTGAATATTATTATTAATTTATCATTGACTGCGCCATTAGCTCGGCTATGTCGAGCACTTTAACCTCATCTTCTTTTTCATTCACCTTTACCCCATCCGTAAGCATTGTCATACAAAACGGGCAATTTGACGCGATAATTGTTGCCCCTGTTTGTATTGCTTCATTTGCTCTTGCTGTGTTTATCCTCGTATCCCCTTTTTCTTCTTCTTTGAACATTTGTGCGCCTCCAGCGCCACAACATAAGCCATTACTCTTACATCTTTTCATTTCAACCAGCTCAGCATCCAGCGCTTCTAAAACTTTTCTTGGCGCTTCATAAATGCCATTGGCCCGGCCAAGGTAACAGCTGTCGTGGTAAGTGATCTTTTTACCTTTATAAATGCCTTCTTCATTTAATTTTATTTTCCCGTCATCAATAAGTTGCTGTAAAAAAACTGCATGGTGTACCACTTCATAATTGCCACCCAGCTGGGGATATTCATTTTTCAAAATATTGAAACAATGCGGGCAAGCCGTTACAATCTTTTTTATTCCATATCCATTTAACGTCTGGATATTTTGATACGCCATCATTTGAAACATGAACTCGTTTCCTGCCCGTCTTGCCGGATCGCCGGTACACATTTCTTCCTTACCCAGGATGGCATATTTTATACCAACCTTTTCTAAAATGAGCGCCAAAGATTTAGTGATCTTTTGTGCCCGCTGATCAAAGCTGCCCGCACAGCCTACCCAAAATAAAATTTCGGGTGCCTCATCCTTACTCTTCATTTCTGCCATTGTTGGTACAAACATCAGATCATATTTAATTAACGTATCCTAAAATTACGACAAACAATTTTTATTATTCCAGCGCCTGCATGTTTAAACTTATTTTTGCGCGTTAAATCACCTGTTTGAGAAAACTAATAAATAAAGTTACCAATTGGGAGCAATGGCCTTTTGAGATTTTGTATGCTCCCATTTCACCGGTATGGGCCTGGTATATTATCCGGTCTGGATCAGTTTGGTTTTTTACACCCAGCAATCCTAAATTAACTTTTGGTGGCATGGAAGGCGAACCCAAAAAAGAAATGTATGACCTTCTGCCCAAAGCTTTGTACCCCGCAACTTTCAATGTTAAGCCCCGCGAGAATTTTGAAGTAATTAAAAATAAAATCATCCAAAATAATATTCATTTCCCGCTTATCGTTAAACCCGAAGTGGGAGGCCAGGGCATTTTATTTAGAAAACTGGATACTGAAAGGGAACTTGGTAATTATCATGAAAAAAGCCCAGTGGAATATATCGTCCAGGAAATGATAACTTATCCAATGGAAGTCAGCATATTTTATTACCGCTATCCTTCCCAGCCGCGCGGCGTTATCACCGGCTTTCTTCATAAAATAGCTTTGCATGTAACGGGTGATGGGATACATACTCTGGAGCAATTGATCATGCATCATCCTAAAGCAAATAAAAGGGCAGGAGAATTACATAGCCTGCATGCAGAAAATTTCACCAGCATTATACCTGCCGGGGAAAAATATATATTAAGTCATGCCGCCAATCATAACCGCGGTGCGCATTTTATAAATTTACAAAACGAGGTAGATGAAAAATTAACAAACGTTATAGACACTATCAGTGTTGCTGTTGATGATTTTTTTTATGGCCGCTATGATATCATGTGCAACTCGGTAGACGAACTAAAGCAGGGTAAAAATTTCTCTATACTGGAATACAACGGTTGTGGTGCAGAGCCCAATCACTTTTATGACACAGGGTATACCTTGGGCGGCGCCTATAAAGAAATTTTAAAACACTGGAAGGTGCTTTATAAAATAAGCAGGTATAATTATAAAAAAGGCATCAAATACTGGTCACTGCTAAATGGGATACGTTTTTTGTATGCAACCAAAAAGCATTACAGGCTTATGCGC
>JACDBU010000235.1 GCA_013694745.1 Chitinophagaceae bacterium | reverse complement strand
CACGACAAATAAGCATTACAACCCTTACAGGGATTTTGTGTTTCCTTATCTTTTGATGAGGCGTTACCTTTGCAGGAAGCCGGTTGTGAATGTTTGCAACACATTTTTTTGGAACTGGCTATTTTCTCTACTGGCTGTACGGTCGCTATAAAAAATGACTGTATATTGAAGAAAAGAAAAATAACTCCCAATATGGCCGCAGCAATTTTCATGAAGGCTAAGTTAGCAGTATTTTTTTTCATTCGTCTTCCGCTTAACATTTATCAAAATACCTCGAGCACGTTCTGCATACGCTGGCTGGATTAAATGACGGCTTAAAATTTTTGTGGCCCGTGCTATTTTAAATTCATTTAAAATTTATCTTTAGAAAATGGACACAACTACATCTTTCCCCGCCCGTGAGCGATTTACTTATTTTTTAAACCAGGTACAGGTTATTTTAGACAAAGCTGACGGATTTGAGAATCCGGGATTGCTCATCTACCAGCAAAATATTCGCACCCCATTTTTTATGCTGGAAGCCTTAACCCGCCTTTATAAAAAAATTTCTGATAAAAAGATATTTGCAAAGCTCAATGCATCTTTTAAGGAGATAGAAGACAGCTTAGGGGCAGTGGATTATTATGATGGCTTTTATAAAGATCTTAGCACCAAAAAAAATGTTCCCGAGTCGGTAACCACTTATCTGAACGATCAGAAGGAGGCAATGGTAGCAAAATTGAACGTATGCCTGGAAGATAATAACTGGATCGGAAAAAATCAAAAACGCATCAGGAAAATATTTAAAAACCTGGATAAAGTTTCATGGCTTCCGGAAAAACAAGATGTGATAGAAGTTAAAAAAATATACGGCAACTTTATTTCATCGCTCACAGAAAAATTTAAAAATAACGAGATCCTGTTCACCAGCATTGAGAATGATGTGCATGAGTTCAGGCGGGAATTGCGCTGGCTGAGCATTTACCCGCAGGCCTTCCGTGGATTGTTCCAGTTAAAAGCCTCCACAGAAATGCCAGAGGTTTTAAAAAAATATCTCACCCCTGAAATAATTTCTTCTCCTTATAATATTATGCCGGATGGCGCAGCCCTGCCGGATCATATATTTTTGGATGCAGCCAATTTTTATGCCATAAGCTGGGTCATCAACGAATTAGGAAAAATAAAAGACAACGGTTTAAGAATAATTATTATAGAAGAAGCCTTAACCAAACTTTTGAATATTAAACCACAACCCGCCGAAGAGCTGGCGTATTCAATTTGCGGGGAAACGCAAATGCATATTCCGGAACTATTGGATAGCGCAAAAAATATAACCACTCCCTTTTTCCAGGAAAACGTTTTAGACAATCTTGTCTGCTAAGTGTTTTTTATTTTTATAATTCCGGTATAATAACCGCAGCATTGATGGCAGCACAATAAGCAGGAGGGGAAGCGCAATCAAAAATCCACCGATCACAGCAATGGCAAGAGGCTGGTGTAATTCAGCACCGGCGCCTATTCCAAGCGCCAGCGGCATCAATGCAATGATGGCGCCTAATGCGGTCATTAGTTTGGGGCGCAGCCTGGTTGATATGGAATAAATAATAGAATCATCAACACTTTGCTCATGTAACGATTCTTTGAATTGAAGAAATGTAAAAATAGAATTTTCGCCTATGATACCTACGATCATGATCAGACCGGTATAGCTGCCCACATTTAATGCTGTACCAGTTAAATACAATGCCAGGTAACTTCCCGAGATGCCCAAAACAGCGATCAGTATTATTAAAAATGCTGCTCTAAAATCCTTGAATAAAAACAAGATAACGCCAAATACCAGCAGGCTTGAGGTTATCAAAATCAATAATAATTCTTTAAAAGATTTTTGTTGTTCAGCGTATGAACCACCATACTCAATATGGTATCCCTTTGGTAATGCGATGTGAGCCGTAACATTTTTTTGCAGGTCTTTCATTACGCTGCCTAAATCGCGGCTTTCGAGCCTTGCCGATACCACGCCCATAGATTGCAGGTTCTCTCTTTCTATCTCTGCATCGCCCTCGGTAACTTTTACAGTTGCCAGTTCACCAATGGGTTTGAGCCTGCCATTTGGTAAAAAGATCTGTAAATTATTGATGTCTGATATGCTTAGCTTATTGCTGCGTGGATATAAAAGTCTTACAGGGAAAGATTGTTCTTTTTCAAAAATGTTCCCGATAATATTTCCTTCAAGGGATGTTTGTAACTGGTATTGCAGGTTGGCAGGGCTGATTCCAAATTGCGACATGCGTGCAAAATCGGGCTGCACACTTACCGACGGGCCGGTTATTACGATGCCGTTGAACACATCTGCTGTACCTTTCGTATTTTCTACAATACCGGCAACCTGGTTCGAAAGCTGCTGCAGTTTTTCTTTGTCATCACCGAATATTTTTACTTCAATGGGTTGTACCGATGTCATCAGGTCGCCAAGCATATCATTTATTACCTGGCCAAAATCCACCCGCAGTGCAGGTTGAGTAGATTCCACGCGTTTTCTTATATCCTCAATTACCTGCTCTGTAGTTTTTTTTCTTTTTGTTTTTAATTCAATAAGATAATCACCGCGGTTGGGTTCGGTTATAAAAAATCCCATTTGGGTTCCTGTGCGCCGCGAGTACGCCTGTACTTCGGGAATAGTAGTAATGATCTTTTCAACTTCCCTTAGTTCCTTATCAGTTTCTTCAAGTGAAGTACCGGGAAGCGAACTGTAATCCAGCACGATGCTTCCTTCATCCATCTCAGGCAAAAACCCGGTTTGTAATTTTGGCAGGATCAATACGATCATTAATATCAACGCACCAATAAAAATAAAACTGATGTAAGGCCGGAGGATAAAGAAAGAAACCCATTTTTGCTTTTTTACTTTTTGTGTTTTCGTTTCATCGATCTTTTTTTCTTTCCTTTTTTTGCGTGATAACAAAAGATAAACAACCGGCAAGCCTATCCACGTTACAAAGAAGGAACAGATCAACGTAATGATCATGGTATTGGTCATCACTTTAAAATATGCACCGGCCACACCACTCATAAGCATGAAGGGAACGAAGATTACGATGGTACTGATAGAAGAACCGAGCATGGCCGGAAACAGGTAGTGAATTGCTTTTTGTACAACACCGGTGTAAGGTTCATCCCGGTGTTCTTCGTGTGTGCGGTGTATTTGTTCCACCACTACTATTGCATCATCTATTATAAGACCGATGGCAGCGGCAATGGCGCCAAGCGTCATAATGTTCATCGTATACCCAATGGCATAAAGAACAATTAGGGTTAAACATAGTGTAACCGGTATCGTTATTAAAATGGTTGCACTTGCCTTAAAAGAGCGCAAAAAAATTATGGCCACAATGATAGCCAGCGCCAGCCCTACCCACAAACTGTCTGTAACACTTTTAACAGATTCATTTACAAAATCGGCCTGGATGTAATAAGGCTTTATTTCAACTCCCGATGGCAATAATGTTTTTAATGCTACAATTTTTTCTTTCATTTTTTTTGAAAGATCAATTAAGTTGCTGCCGGGTTGTTTTATTATGGCGATCAGTAATCCTTCTTTTCCATTTGCATTTATTTTAGTGAACCCAACGGCTTCTTTTATTTCGATTACCGAGATATCATTTAAGGTTACAACGCGTTTTCCATTATTGCTGATAACAATATTTTTCAGTTGCTCAATGGTTTGCACCGTAGCATCTGTAACGGTTAAATACAGGTGGCTGTAATCTGACAGATATCCATTTGATTTTACAAAATTCGTCTGGCTCAAAGCTGTACTAATGGCGTCGGGAGTTACAGACAGGGTGCTCATTTTTTGCAGGTCGAGCTGCACCCAGTATTCTTTGTCTTTGCCACCAACAATGGCGATTTTGGAAACCCCGTCTACCTGTGATAAATAAGGTTTGATGGTATAGAGAGCGAGTTGTTTTAATTCAATAGGAGAGAGAGAATGGCTTTCCAGGGAGTAACCCATTACCGGCAAAATGGAAGGGTTCATTTTTTCTACGGTGATATTTACATCCGGTGGCATAGTATTCCTGATCTCATTGATCCTTCCTTCAACTCTTTGCTGGGCAAGATCAACATCTGCACTCCAGTCGAAGTACGCAGAAATTTCACAACTGCCACGGCTGGTGGTACTCCTGATAGTGGTAAGATCCGGTATTTGTTTTATGGCATTCTCCAGCGGTTTGGTAATGGTGATCATCATTTTATCAGCGGGCTGTAAACCTGCATCAGCAATGATCTTGATCTTTGGAAAGGTGATCTCTGGAAAAAGGGATGTCTGCAATTTATTGTAGGCAAACAAGCCGCACAGTATGGTGAATACAAGCACTACTGTAAGCGGGTTCTTATGCGTAATGAAAAAATTATTCAATTGTTATTTGTTTATAGTGTAAGGGCGCATGCCTGGCGATACACATTTTTTAAAACACCATTCCTGCAACTCCACCCAGAGAAGAGAGAAGCAGCGTTTTCGCAGAGAAAAAAAATCTCCGCACGGGTAAAACGCTATACTTCTCTGCGGCATCTATTTTAACTCTTTTCTCTGCGGTAAATAAAAAAATCTTCGCATGAGTAAAACGCTATACTCTCTGCGGAAACTCTTTTTACTCTTTTCTCTGCGGTAAATCCTGAGGGCCACGCAGAGATGAGAGAAGCATCGTTTTCGCAGAGATAAAAAAATCTTCGCATGAGTAAAACGCTATACCTCTCTGCGGAAACTCTTTTAACTCTTTTCTCTGCGGTAAATCCTGAGGGCCACGCAAGTGGCCTAATCCCATCATTTCTTCTCCACAGCTGTTGTATCCATTTTCACTTTTGCAGTATCCCCTAATCCATAATTTCCTTTCAAAACAATTTTATCCGCAGGTGAAAAAACCGGTGAAACAATCTCAATTTTATCGCCTGTTTGTATACCGATCTTCACCGGAACTTTTAAAGCAGTACTGTCATTGATGATCTTCATCACCCAATAATCAGTTTGGGTTTCGTTTGTTAATACTGCTAATTTTGGCAAAGTTGCCGCAGCTGCTTTTGATGTTTTTATGATCTTAACTTTTGCTACCAGGTTTTGCGGTATCTGCTGCCGTGCATTTATTTTTATTGCCACCGATTGCGTTTGGGAAATTGAATCCATGAATGGCATGGAGGTCTGCACGGTTCCCAAAATTCTTTCGCCATCCGGTAAAGTGAGTTCCACTTGTTTATTATTATTTATAAAGGGTTTGTCTTCATAAGGAACATTCAGTAAAAAAACAAAGCTGTTCATATTGCTGATAACGGCCAGTTGTTCACCATCCTGTACATAATCACCTGCCTGGTGATCCAGTTCGGTGATATAACCACCAGCACTGGCCCTGATTTGGTTTACACCGGAAAATTTAAAGCCGGGATCAAGTTTATTGATCGTATTACCAATGGCATCTGATTCTTTGGTTTTAAGCGTAAACAAGGCCTGGCCCGGACTTACAAGGCTGCCATATTTTACGTTAACGGATTTTATATAACCCGTCAGGTTTGATTTTGCATAGCTCTTTTGCAGGAAAGTGGAAGTAGCATTGAGCTCGATGAACTCTTGTAAAGGATCGTAACTTACCGAGGTAACGGTAACGGGTGTACGTGCATCTTCAACAGCATCTTCTTTGCTAACAGTTTCCTTGTGCTTGCAGGCAACAAACAATACACTGCTAACCACGAGCCACAAACAAGATAAATGTATTCGCATATTGTTTATTTTTTCCAATAATTCAACTGGTTTATTACCAGGTAGCGGGCGATCGTGTTTTGCACCACTAAATTCTTTGCCGTTATGTAATTGTTCAGCGCTAAAATATAATCGGTCATTTTTATATCACCCGTTTCTAAAAGCTTTCCATTTACATCGATAAGTGTTTGAATGTATTTGATTTGTTTGTTTATGGGATCCAGCAAATTTTCAATGGCAGATAATTGTTGCTGCAGCTGTGCTACCTGCTGGTAATACTGACGCTCAAAAAATTCCCTGTTACGCAACCTGGTTCTTTCTGCAATATCGATCTTTAAAAACTGTAATTTTTTTTGATGGCCGTTGTAAATGGGTACTGTAAAATTTATCCCGAAACTTGTTCCCAGGTTTTTATAGGGCTGTACCTGCAAACTAGACTGGTAGCCTCCATCTGCAAATAAATTAATATGGGGTTTGTAACTGAAATTAATGAGTGAACGGTTGTTGATAAGGCGTAAACTATCAATCCTGAATTTTTGAAAGAACGCCGAAGTATCAGTTGCAAAATCCCTGATGGCGCTCATTGAAGGTTCCGGCAAAATCGTTGTGCTGGTGTCAAATATACCTGCCAGGTAATTTAAAGTGCTGAAATCATTTTTATATTGAACAGCAAGTTGTTGCTGCGTAAGATTTTGTTGCTGGTAAGTAACTAAAAAAGATAAATAATCAACCTGTTTGTAAACATTTTTTTGCGTTAGCCGTTTTAAAATAATTTCTTCCCGCGAAAGCAGTGCATGCAGTTCGTTATTGAAACCCAACTGCAACTGATCGCCATAAACGGTTATGTACTGGTTTATAATATTTTTTTTAAGATCCAGTTCCGATATCCTGGAAGCGGTTCTTATTGAATCTCCCGTTAACTGTAGATCAAAAAATTGCAGGTTGAGGAAATTTTTAGGGAAAAGATTTTTTGATGCAGTAACCAGCGCCTGCAGCTGCCCGCCATTGGTAAGTATTTTATCATAGCCATAACCGGCGATCACCGGAGCATAAAATGAATTGCCATTTCCGGTTACCTGCACCCTGGTTGTGGCAAGGAGCAACTGGCTGTCTGCTTTATTTAATAATACCTGGTTACGAAAATCATTCAGCAGCGGACTGTTGCTAACGGCATTTGAAATATAATAGTCCAGATCTTTATCTTGGCCAAAAGATAAAAGCGGGATAAAAAAATTACATAAAAATATAAGTCGCCATTTATTCATCCGCGTTAAGATTCAGCATGAAAAAATCCCGCTACACGCGGGACTTTTTCTTTGTTGCAATTAATTAATGTTCCGCTTTTACAAATTTACCATTCTCATCAAAGATCACATCTCTGCGGTTAACTTCCGCTTCATAGCTAATTTTACCCTGTGCATCCGTTACCCTGCCGGCCTCAGTTATCTTAGCACCTTTGTAATGCGATTTTACGTAAGCCCATACTGGTTTTGGAAGTTCGCTTACCGATATTGCTTTTACCATCTCAATGAATTCACCGGAGGGTGTAAACTGCACTGAATGATCTTCACCGGATTTGCCACCCCAGTTGGCTTCGTAATTCCCTTTTTCTGTTTCCCAGGTAACATTTTTTGCTTCAGGATATTTAGCAGTAAGCGCAGTTTTCACAACAGCAGGAACGCTAACTTTTTCTTTTCCTTCCTTCTCACCCTTTTCCCCTTTTTCACCTTTTTCTTTTTGTGCAAAAGAGGCTGTACTTAAAGCAAGTAAAATTGCTGCAAGACCAAATAATTTTTTCATAATTGTGTTTTTAGGTTTAAAAAATTTATTTTACAAACCTAAGACATGAATTTGTGCAAAACCTGAAGATGTAAACGAGACATTCAAAATTCAAAACTTATGCTGGTAATATGTAACAGATCTGCATACCGGTAACAAATTTCATACCCATATCTTTCACAAATCTTCTTTACTATCGAAAGGCCCAGGCCTAAAGATTCTGAACTCACTTTATCTTTTTTAAATCTTTCAAACATTTCTGCAGGGTCAGCATTCAGAGTCATACCAGTGTTTGAAATTAATAACCGGTGCGGTTTTAATTCGATATCTATCGTTCCATTTTCAACATTATGCCTGATGGCATTGGTAATTAAATTTGAGATGAGTATTTCGGCAAGCATTTCATTCATATTAAGCATTACATCACCAACTATATTTTTTGTAACGGAAATTAATTTTGCGGCCAACAGTTCTTCATAATTTGAAAGATGTTTATTGATGAGTATGCCAACATTTATTTCCTCCTTTTCACTGAATTGCCTGTTATCTATTTTAGTAAGCAGTATCAGCGAGTGGTTCAATTTTGAAAGCCGGTTAGTCGCTTCCTGCATGGATTGGATGGTGTTCATCTGTTCTTCTTTCATACTTTCTCCCTGGCTCAGTAATTCCAATTTCGATTTTATGATCGCAAGCGGTGTTTGTATTTCATGCGATGCATTTTCAGTGAAATTTTTTATTTCGTTATAGTCCTGGCTAACCCTGGTGGTCATGAGGCTTACCGCCTGGTTGAGTTCGGTAAATTCATTGATATTGCTTTCTTCTAATTGAAGATTATTATTCGCAGATACATTAAATTGTTTCATCTGCGCAAGCGTGTTATTAAAAGGCTTCCAGAGTTTGCTCAATAAAAAACGGTTCACCAAAAATAGCGTTAGCAGCAAAAAAAGAACAATGCCAAGTGTTATGAATAAGATCAGCTGTATAAGGTCTTCGGTTTCTCCCTGCGATTTTCTTATTTGTATTGTATAATTTAATTTGTTGACGTTTATGGGAAACACGATTTGCCTGTAAGCAATATCTTCATTATGTACTTTGCTAAAAAGCGCTATGCTGCTGAATTTACGGGTTATTATTGCTGTGGATGGCAGGTATTCTTCCTGTTCATCTTTGGTATTTGTTGGTTCCGGTAACTGGTTATTTTCATTTACAAAATCGGTAAATTCTTTTTCCTCAACTTTAAGATCCTTATCCAGCTGGTGTATCAAAACTGAACTTATCAAAAAATAATAACAAATACTGCTTAGTAATAAAACAATTATTGTTGCAATAATATTTACCCGGTTATATTTTGAAAGCAGTTTCATCAGTCAGAAAATTTATAACCCATGCCATAAACAGATTTGATATAATCAGCATTGCCGGCATCCATTAATTTTTTTCTCAGGTTTTTAATGTGGGTATAAATAAAATCATTACTTCCTTCCATGCCATCGCCCCACAAGTGTTCGGCAATGGCATTTTTTGAGATCACGCGTTTTTTATTACTCATAAAATAAAGCAGCAATTCATATTCTTTTTTAGTAAGATCTACAGGTTTATTGTTAACTGAAACCTGCCTGGCCGTGATAT
>JACDBU010000225.1 GCA_013694745.1 Chitinophagaceae bacterium | reverse complement strand
ATTACAGATACTGTTTCAATAATTGATAAGCCTTTTTTTACAGTCACAAACGATACCCTTATTTGCTCAATAGATACACTGCAATTGATGGCTTCTGGTTCAGGCAGTATTTTCTGGTCACCCAATTACAATATTAATAATCAAAGCAGCTTTACTCCCCTGGTAAGTCCTAAAGTAACTACAACTTATTCAGTAACATTAACTGAAACTCCGGGATGTTTTGCTACACATACTGTCAAAGTAAATGTAGTTAACAGAGTTACATTAAATGCCGGAAACGATTCTACCATTTGCCAAACCGATTCAACAAGATTAAACACAATCAGTGATGGACTTCATTATATATGGACACCAGCATCTTCACTTAATAACGATACTGCAAAAAGCCCTCTGGCTGCACCAAAGTCCAATACAACATTTCATGTAATAGCAAGTATTGGTAAATGCAAAACTGCAGACGATGTAACCATAAGAGTAGTTCCATATCCAAATGCAGATGCAGGTAATGACATTACTATTTGTTTCCCGGGAAGTTATGAACTTCATGCAACAGGTGGTAGTTCATATCTTTGGTCTCCTGTTACCTTTTTAAACAATCCAAATATTCCTGACCCTGTTTCTACTCCTTCTCAGTCCATAAGATATATCGTTGCCGTAAGAGATATATTAGGTTGTCCTAAGCCGGCATTTGACACTGTTGTTATTCAAGTTGAAAAAATTGTCGCAGATGCAGGTCCGCGTGATACTAGTATTGTTGTCAATCAGCCATTGCAGTTATTCGGCACTGGTGCTGAAGTGTTTACATGGAAGCCATCAACAGGTTTAAATAATCCAAATATTGCCAATCCTGTTGCAATATTATCTGAAAGTCAGCAATACGTTTTAAAAGTACAAAGCCCTGCAGGGTGCAGTGCTACCGATGCTATTGATATTATTGTTTACAAAGTGAAACCAGGCTTATATGTTCCTAATGCTTTTACACCAAATGGAGATAAAGACAATGATATATTCAGGCCAATACCCATTGGAATGAAAGCTCTAAATTATTTTAAGGTTTATAACAGGCGTGGGCAATTAGTGTTTTCAACTTCAATACAAAATAAAGGATGGGATGGCACTTTTAAAGGTGCACCTCAGGACGCTGACATTTATGTATGGATAGTTGAAGGCGTAGACTATCTTAATAAAATAATTTTCCAAAAAGGTACTGTTGCATTAATTCGATAACTGTTGGTCAATGGTTATTGGTCATTGGTTACAACTCAATTGTTTATTGACTTGTTGACTATTGACAATTCACCTCCTTCCCTGAAATAAGCCAATATTATACCCGACCCGGATAATTGGATTACTTCTGCCAAGCCCATCTACGTAAGGAGAATTCTTATCGCCCAAAACATCCCAGGAAATAGAAAAGTAATAATAAGTGTTGTCGCCACCTTCTCTTCCGCCTGCATAACCACCACCCAATAAAAGACTGCTGGCATTTATATTATAATCAGGAACAGGAAAACCATTATCTGCAGGAATATATTTCAGATGTATCCTGTTGTATTCATATTGTGCAGATGCAAATAAAAATCTTACTGGAAATAATCTTACAAATGCACCGGGACCATAAACAGTCTGCCGCAATTTATCACCATAATTCTGGTAATCCCTTTGCGAAGTGTAATTAAGATTAAAAGTAATTCCTGCATCAGCCCAATTGGTTAAACTATATCCAAACTGTGGGGTAATTCCCAGTATGGTTGCATAGTTTGAAAATCCTGCAGTGAGACTTCCACCTGTAAATAATCTTTCTTTCTTAAATCCTTTTTTTTCTTTTATTTTTTCTTCACCAGATTGAGCAAAAGAATGGAAAGACAAAAACATAAGAAACAATAAAATAACTTTTTTCATCAAATTTATTTTTAGAATTATCAATCAAAAATTTTACCCGCATTTAAAATATTGTTGGGATCAAAAACTTTTTTTATTCCACGCATTAATGCTATTTGTTTCTGGCTGAAAACAATATCCATAAAATCTTTTTGGACAAGACCTATTCCATGCTCACCACTTATAGTTCCACCTAATTTTTTTACCAATGCAAATAATGCCCTAAGTGATTTAATTATTTCAGGATTATCCTGGCTATTTGATGTACCTTCTTTTTTTATACGGATATGCAAATTGCCGTCTCCGGCATGACCATAACAAACTGCCTTAAAATCATACTCAATAGCCAGTTCTTTCACACCTTTAATTAGAGAAGGTAACTGTGCTCTGGGTACAACTGTATCTTCTTCAATTGTATAGCCATCAATTTTTACAGCTTCGGCTACCCGTCTACGTAATTTCCATAGTTCAGCTTTTTGAACACTATCATCAGCAAAATAAATTTCACCACAATCAAATTCTAAAAGCAGTTGTGATATTGTTTCGATTTCCTGCATCAATACGTCAATATTATTACCATCAACTTCTATAATAAGATGGGCTGCTACATCGTCTGTTATTGGCACAGCGTTACTTTCAACAAAACGGCTTGTTATTTTTAAAGCATCCACTTCTATAAGTTCAAGAGCACTTGGAATAAAGCCTGCCCTGAAAATAGCGCTCACTGCTTCGCCCGCTTTTTCAACATTTTTAAATGGAACTAACATTAAAAGTTCATGCCTGGGATGGGGCAAAAGCTTTAAAACAATTTTAGTAACTATGCCAAGGGTTCCTTCGCTTCCAACCATTAGTTGAGTTAAATTATATCCTGTAGAATTTTTTAAAACATTAGCACCTGTCCAGATA
>JACDBU010000221.1 GCA_013694745.1 Chitinophagaceae bacterium | reverse complement strand
TATCTGGACCTTGCTGTAGCCCACCATCAGGCATCAATGATAGTTATTCACGGATTAGGCACCGGAAAGCTCAGGGATGAAATTCATGAGATCCTACGGCTCAGGAGAGACGTTAAAAACTTCTTCAACAGGTACCATCCGGCCTACGGATATGGTGCGACAGAAGTCTATTTCAAGTACTAAAAATTCAGGTCAGAAATTTTTTGCTTCCGCTCGTAATTGATCGGGTAGTTTATAAAAACCCCGGCCTTTCCCATTTTAACGCTTCCCTGTACTTTGATGTTGACGGTGCTGTCGGAGAGACTTTGCATCACTTTACTGATCGCCGTGAGGGTAGGGATCTTCATGGTCAATGGAATGGAAAATGTATCGCGGCGGGGTACCGTGATCGTAGTATCCAGGTTCGTATCACCTAGATACGTCGAATTGGCATACACCTTAGCCGACGCATCCTTAAGTTTTACCTGTTGTTTATTTGGGTTAAAGAACCGGACATCCAACCCCACCGTCGACTCGGTAAGACCAAGGTTGATCATTCGGATATTCTGAACATCTATAAACTGAAGATCCTGAGGCTTGGTACAGGCACTCAGCCCTGCACAAATCATTACCAACGATATTATACTTCTCATTAAATATTTTAAGCACTAAAGTAGGTTAATAATTTTTCCATCCAAAAAAGAGGTTTTAATTTTGGTTTTTATTTAGCTAAAAAAATTAGAGATCGTCAACACAAGTCTGTAGATTTTTACAAAATACATTGCCTAAATAAATTCGTATATTTAATTTATAATAACTGATTGGTATATAATTATTTATATACTTTAATTTTAAATTAAAATGCATATTGAAACCTAGTAGAATAGATTTAAAACTCCAGTTTTGATTAAAGCTTCAACAGAATTTATAAAATTATAAATTTAATGATTTTAGTAACTGATTTACAATATTTTGCACCGGATATCTATTATAATGAATTAAATTGTTTCACGTATGTAATTTTAGATCAATATGACCAATATCGAAAAATGAGTTTTCGCAACCGATGTACCCTATCCGGAAGCAATGGACTCATTAATCTCAGTATTCCGCTTATCGGCGGCCGTGACCAGAAAAAAGAAATGAAGGATGTAAGAATAGAATATAGAGAAGGCTGGCAGGTACGGCATTGGAAGACCATCGAATCCTGCTACAATAGATCACCATTTTTTGATCATTACAAATACGAACTACATCAGCTGTATAGAAAAAAATTCGGGTTTCTACAAGACTGGAATCTTTCTTGCACCCAATGGATTTGTGACAAAATGTCAATAAATACAAATCTTAGCATTAGCGATGCTTATGTTGAAACCTTCGATTCAGAGAAATTTGTCGACAGTCGCAACCGGATCACCCCAGTGTTTCTCAAAAACCTGAAAGAATCCTATGCTTCATATCCGCAGGTATTCATGGACCGTTTCGGATTTATTCCGAATCTCTCCATTCTGGATAAGCTGTTCTGCGATGGTAATAAGTTATAAAAACATCTTACAGATGAACTGTTTTCTTTCCTGAGCGCTGTAGACTTTTTTCAATGTTTGAGTAGTAGAATGTTGAAGAAGGTACATATGGAAGAGAACGATCAGCATTGATCTTCAACATTGGCGGGACAGGTATACCGGGCAAAATCAGGGTAAAATCCGGTGTTTTTACCTTGGCGGAAACGAATGAATTGACGATTTCATCCGGAGGCATAGCCGGTACCGGCGGTTCTGGTATCGGATGCTGTATAGTTTTTTTAGCAGCGAGTGATCCTTTCGCAGAAACATTCTTTAACCGGGCCATCGGTTTTTGTGATACTGTGGCAAGTATCTTTTTTTCAATGATTATTGTATTGGCTTCGCGATGATCACCCGGGAGCTGTCTGACCCTGGCGGGAGTTATCTTTAAAGAAGATCCGGCAGTTTGTGTCGATGCGATCCGCTGAGGTTTTTTTAAAAAAACGGACACTATCAGACACAAAAAAAATAAGCCGACCGGGGCCAGCATATCGATCTGGAACCCGCCTGCTGCTTTCTTTTGTGAGTGCACTTTAAGTATCCTTCCAACCCTTTCCTGCAGCAATGGTCTCTGCCCTGTTGCGGCCAGGGCAAAAGTGTCAGGAGCAACAGCGGATTTGCCCAGCGTGTATAGTGCGTGCGCATACTGCCAGCGATCGAATCCGAGATCCATAACTTCATCATCACAGACCTTTTCCCGTTCATCCTGGATGATCAACTCAAACAGCCTTGCAAAAGGATTAAAAAAAAGCGTTATTCCAGCAAATGAAACAATTATGTTCACCAGGTAATCATTGCGGGTGATATGAAATAATTCATGCGCGAGAATCGATTCTGTCTGTTGAATGCTCAATTGATTAACGATGGCAATGGGCAACACTATCATTGGCTTTATAAAGCCTGCAGTAAGGGGTGTTTCAATAGTTGCCGAGAAAAATATGCTGATGTTTTTTCTGATCGCGATCCGTTCACTCAGCTTCTTTACAATCTGTTTTATTTGTTCTCCCGCTTCAGTCAGGTCTTTGTTGAGCACTTTCTTCCCTGTGTAAAACCGGTAGAAGAATTTGCATGAAAAAAAACCGAGCATCAGCAAATAACCCGCAGAAATGAAAGACATCAGGTTTTCTGCGGAGACCAATCCTGCAAGATCATTTTTAAAAAAAACTGCCAGCGTCGAAATTTCTTTACCCGAAATAATATTATGGTAGTAACTGTTTACGCTGGCAAATGACCACACCGTGCCGGCCGACATCAACAGCAGGGCAAGCGTATATCTCGCTTTGGCGCTTAGCGATTTGCCATTTCCGGTGACGACAATGTAAATGATCCACAAGCTGCCCATTTTCCAGAAGCTATCTGCCAGCGACCATCCAAGCGCTTCCATTAAAGCAGATTGGTAGAAAGAGGCCATTTTACTGGTTTTTCATTTCAGTTAATATCTTTTGAATTTCTTCTAGCTCGCCGGGCGAGGCTTTGTGGTTGCCAAGCGCCTGTATCACCAGTTCTGTTGTGGAGCCGCCAAACAGCGTGTTGATCATTTTTCCGAGCAAATGCTGCTGCGTTTTTTCACGGCTTACAGCCGGCTGGTAAATATGTGTTTTGAAGGAGTCGTCTCTTTTTACGAGACCTTTTTCATTCATGATCTGCATCAGCTTCAACGTGGTGGTGTACCCTGCTTCTTTTG
>JACDBU010000190.1 GCA_013694745.1 Chitinophagaceae bacterium | reverse complement strand
TACCAATATAGATGTGAGCAATATGCCGGATGATGTTTTGGGAAATGTTGCCCATTCTATTTTGCAAATCAATGAAAATAATAAACAGCTTGCTTTTGCAGCAGAGGCAATAGGTAAGGGTAATTTTAATGTACAAATAGCGCCCAGGAGTGATGAAGATATATTGGGAAATTCCATTGTGCATATGAGGAATGAATTGCTTGAAAATTCCCTGCAGGAGGAGAGGATCCAAAAAGAGACGCTGGATCTCATGCAGAAAAAAGATGACTTTATGAGCATTGCCAGTCACGAACTAAAAACACCTGTCACATCGCTGAAAGCCTATGCACAGATTTTACTTATGGAATCTGCTTCGCTGGGAACAGAGAAAAAAGAAATGATGTTTGAGAAAATGAATGTGCAGATTGATAAACTAACGTTGTTAATAAATGACCTGCTCGATACATCAAAACTAAGGGAAGGGGAATTGAGTTATAACAGGCAACCGGTTAATTTTAATGAGGTGGTAAAAGAAGTGGTTGATGAAATTCAAAGAACAAGTTTGGTACATAAAATATTACTCTTATCTAATCCGCCGGTAAAGATATTTGCAGATAAAGAACGGATAGGGCAGGTAATTGTGAATTTGTTAACCAATGCCTTAAAATATTGCAGGGAGCGTGACATAAAAGTAACAGTTGAGATCACGCAAAAAAAAGTTATATGCTCCGTAACTGATGAAGGTATTGGTATTCCGAAAGATCAGCAGGATAAAATATTTGACAGGTTTTATCGTGTAACCGGTAAAAATTTACATACTTATTCTGGTCTTGGGCTGGGATTATACATTTCTAAAGAAATTATTATACAACATGACGGGGAGATATTTGTAGAAAGCGAACCAGGAAAAGAAACCAGGTTTTATTTTATACTGCCCATTCTGGATAAATACACGAATTAAGTGTCACGAATTACACAAATTAAGAGCTCGAATTACACGAATTCAACAAAAATAATTTGTGCTGTTGTTTTATGCGTATCAAAAAAAATTTTTCCATGTATATGGCACCGGAAGAAATAGTACTACAAGTGATCGCTGTTTTTAAAAAAGATCTTACCACACCTGAAATAACTTCTGCCATTCAACGGGTAATTAAAAATATAAAGAAAGAATTTCCGAGGATCAAGCAAATCTTTATTGAACCGGGATGAGATGAGGCACATGTTTTGATGTTATTCCTGCATGAAAATGCTAAAATACGTTGCCGCAATCATCCTGTTTTATGGATGCAATACCGGTCAGGATAATGTAAGCCCATCCTCATCTTCAAGTGATAATACCCGGGTAGTTTATCATACTGATACAATTTACCTTACCCGCAATGCTGAGATCACTCCGGCAAATTCATACAGTGATCTTTTTTTAGACACGGCATCTGTTACCCAATTTATACAGTCTAAAAATTTATCTGCAGATGATCAAAAAAGTTTTGAAAGTTTTTACAATTACCGCAATCTCCAGTTTGCCTGGTTTACTTCTGGTGGTTTAACCGAGCAGGCAAAAGGCTTCTGGAATTTACAGGATAAGTTTGGGAGCAAAGCCGATAAATCGCTGCAAAATAAGATGGATACCTTGCTAAACATGGATACACTTGTGGTAAGCCGGTACGATACTACCATATTGAATACAGAACTTGCCTTAACCCGTGCTTATATACAATTTTATAAAATCAATAAGGGTAAAACACAATTTGCAAATACTTCATTTGAAAAAGCAATACCTGTAAAAAAAGAAAATACGATGGTACTTGCAGATTCACTGTTAATGCAGCATCCTGACTCATCGGCAAGTTCCCTATCCTCACCTTATTTTTTACTCATGCAAAAACTGCAGTTTTATAACACTGCATTAAAAAGCGGGGCATGGAATACCATAAATATAAATTCAAAACAACTAAAAAAAGGTGCATCCTCACCTGCTGTTTCACTCCTGAAAAAACGTTTGGAATTAACGGGAGATATGACCGGCAGCGATACCAGCCGGGTGTTCAATGATTCCCTTGTAACTGCAATAAAGAATTACCAGCTTCACAACGGAATGAAGCCTACCGGTATACTCTCCGATACGGTTTTAAAATCATTGAATATTCCTTTGGAAAAACGCATTCAACAGATAATCATAAACATCAAAAGGATGCAATGGATGCCGGTTATGCAGGATGCAAATTACATTGCAGTTAATATTCCGGATTTTATGCTGAATGTTTTTGAGAACAGATCCAAATCATTTGACATGCCTGTAGCGGTTGGAAAAGAAGGTACCAATACAACCATGTTTACCGGTGATCTCAACCAAATTGTTTTTAGTCCTTACTGGAATATTCCTGCAAGCATTGTACAAAGGGAGATCTTACCAAAAATAAAATCTGATCCCAATTATTTGAAATCACGGCACATGGAAATTGTTGGTAAAAATGATTCTCTTCCCATCATCAGGCAATTACCAGGTCCGGACAATTCGCTGGGAAAAGCAAAATTTTTATTTCCTAACCGTTACGATATTTATTTTCACGATACAAATGCTAAAGATATATTCTCAAAAGATAAAAGAGCGGTCAGCCATGGATGTATAAGACTTGCGGATGCTGAAAAAATGGCGAATTATCTTTTGCGAAATAATAATACATGGTCCCCGGAAAAAATTCATGATGCGATGAATAATGGTAAAGAACAGTTTGTAAAATTAAGCCCTGTAATGCCCGTCATTATTACCTATTATACAGCATGGGTAGATGACGCTGGCCAGTTGAATTTCCGTGATGATGTAT
Source organism: Chitinophagaceae bacterium (assembly GCA_013694745.1). Classification (GTDB taxonomy): domain Bacteria; phylum Bacteroidota; class Bacteroidia; order Chitinophagales; family Chitinophagaceae; genus Ginsengibacter. The sequence continues at coordinate 2,501 of JACDBU010000190.1, read as the reverse complement.
ATGGCAATGATAAAAAAATAGGGCAGATGATGTTTGAAGATGTTGCAATTTCTGTGATGCCGCCAGCTAAAAAAGATTCTGTAAAAAATAAATAAATGCAGGGAAAGAGTTAAAGAAAACCAAGATAAAAATAAAATAAGCCAGGATAATGATGCTCAGATCTTCCCATTAAACTTTATTAACTTAGATAAAAAATACAATTATGACAACTCAGGAAATTGCAAACCGTTTAGTTGAACTTTGTCGCAAAGGTGACTTTGAAAATGCGCTTACAGATTTATATTCCAATGATGCTGTTAGTATTGAGCCCAGCGCCAGTCATGATTTTGAAAAAGAAACAAAAGGATTAGATGCAATCAAGGTAAAAGGCGAAAAATGGAATTCAATGGTGGAAAAAATGAACAGCGTAACTGTATCAGATCCGCTTATTGGTGGCAATTCATTTGTTTGTACAATGAGACTGGATGTTATAATGAAGGAACGCGGTCAAATGGATATGACAGAACTCTGTGTATATTCAGTAAAAGATGGTAAAATTGTAGCAGAACAATTTTTCGTGTAACCAGAAGAGTTGTAAAATTTTTTTCAAACAAAATAGCAACATCGAAACCTATGCAATCCCGCATACGTATACTACTGTATTAAGCATTAATAAAAAGTAATAAATGGAAAAATTTGCACTGTTTGCACGTGTGGAAGCTAAACCGGGAAAAGAAGATGCGGTTGAACAATTTCTTAAATCTGCTCTGCCACTTGCCGAGGATGAGAAAGAAACCATTTCCTGGTATGCGCTTAAGCTCGGTCCTTCTACATTTGGAATTTTTGACACTTTTAATGAGGAAAGTGGACGGGAAGCTCATTTGAATGGCAAGATAGCTGCAGCGCTTATGCAGCATGCTGATGAGCTGTTAGCTAAACCACCGGTTATAGAAAAAGTGGAATTGCTTGCTTTGAAATAATATTTGTAATGCCGGGGTTTTAACCCGGCATTACAAATAAATTTAGCTGAATCTTTTTTTAACATCCTTAGCTGCTCCTTCAAGGTTGTCTTTGAAATCAGAAGCCTTTTCAGAATATTCCGTGGCTTTATCTTCCATTGTTTTTTTGTATTTCATAGCTTTTTTCATAAGTTTTTTCCGTGTCTTGGATCCTTCATCCGGGGCCAGGAGTAATCCTGCTACCGCGCCAAGAGTTACACCGGTTAACAATAGCAATGTTGCGCTTGAAAGTTTCATATTAGTGTTTTAAAAATGAAAATAAATTCAGTATTTCTATTCAAAAACACTGCCAGTATTGAGAAATAGGGATGGCAATGTATTATAAGTTCATGAACAATTATTTATGGATTCCACATCCTCGCATGTTGTAAAGACGGGTTGAACCATAAAAATATCAAATAAAAAACAACAGCGGAAAGGCTTAAAAAAAATACACTTTTCCAAAAAACCCTGAAAGATTGTTCATCTTCTTTTGTAACTGGTTCTTTTTCCATATTTTATTTTTTGATATGATTTAATAATTTGGTTAATGCAACAACCATGCTAAGCGTAATTTGCATCAAACGTTCTAAGCTTACGTGAAACGGAGTGATTTTTGTAACCTGTTTTTAATAAAATTATAAATAATAATGGCTACAACAAAAATTACTGTTAACAATAACGGGTCTTTAAAAGTAGAAGGCGATTTTGAGATAGCTGATAAAGAAGGTAATCTTTATGATCTTGGCGGAAGAGATCTTGTGGCAATTTGCCGTTGCGGACGTTCACAAACAAAGCCTTTTTGTGACGGTTCTCATAAAGGACATTTTGAACACGAGGCGATCGCTTTTGCATTGCCCCCTAAAGTAGTTAAATAGAGAATTAAAATTGCAGGCGGGTAATTACTGTGAATTCCAACGAAACCATTTGATCCCCAAAAAGGAAAACACTACAGCATAGCCAACTGTTACCAGTAGCGCCATCGTAGCCTCATTGTTCCATGTAGCGGGTACCATACTTGCTGCCAGTATCGTTTTTACGGTTCCATACGGAGACCATTTGGTAATTTCTTTAAACTCGGTACCGAGTACGCCTAACTGGCCAAACATACCTACCATTAAAAAAACAAAATATACAAGCCGGGATGTTGAATTTACCGTCTCGGAATTCTTTACCAGTCCTACGATCAATTGTCCCAATCCAAGATAAACTGCCCCACCAATAAATGCTGTGAGGTATGTAAATGCATATCCCGAAGGGCTCAGTTTCACTTTATCATAATCATAACCAACAATAAAAACAAATGTTGTAAGTAAAAGTATCATGGCAAGTTGAACCATTAGCCTGCTGCCCATTATCAATGAGGTTGGTACCGGTGTTACACGTAAACGCTGGAAAACACCCTTATCCCTGTCACGTGCGATAGCATTGGAATAGCCCATTAATCCTATTGCAATGAGGCCGATGGTTATACAATTAGAAAGCGCGAAAGCACCACCCAATTTATCTATAAGACCTTTCCAG
>JACDBU010000162.1 GCA_013694745.1 Chitinophagaceae bacterium | reverse complement strand
AATCTGTAGTACCACTACCCGGTGCACTCTTGTAACTTATTAATCCCGGGTAGCGCAAACTTCTCACATCAACACCATACCGGTGATTATAATAATTACACCAAAACTCTCCTGCATATTTGCTGATACCATATACAGTTATCGGTTCAATTATGGTTTGCTGCGGACAATCTTTCCTGGGAGAGGTAGGACCAAAAACAGCAATGCTGCTGGGCCAGTAAACTTTATTTAATTTTTCTTCTTTTGCTATATCCAACACATTCAGTAAGCTGTGCATGTTGAGGTTCCATGCAAGTGAAGGATTTTTTTCGCCGGTAGCAGACAGGATAGCAGCGAGTAAATAGATCTGCGTTACACCCTGCCTGATAACCTGAACGTGCAACATCTCTTTATTCATAACATCCATACTCACATAAGGGCCGGTACCTTTCAGGAGCTCGTTTTCTTCCCGCAGATCAGAAGCCACTACATTTGCACCGCCATATATTCGCCTCAATTCCAGCGTTAGCTCAACGCCAATTTGCCCCGAAGCGCCTATCACCAAAATTTTTTCTTTGCTCATATTGAATTGAATTAACATGCCAAATGTAGGAGAAAATGAATGAATTTATTTTATCACCTTTCCTTATTTGTATAAATCATGATCCAGAATAAAGAAGGGTTTTGCAGCACAGTATTTCAACCTTGTATTTCATTTTATTTATTTCATTAAACAGGAATGAAATAACTTTGCAGTTGAAAAAAAATAAATGCAGGAGTTTCTAAAAAATATTTTTAAAGACCAGGAATTTGATGAAAATAATTTCTTTTTAATTGCCGGGCCATGTGTTGTAGAAAATGAAGAGATGGTTCTGGAAATTGCTTCAGCAGTAACTGCCATCTGTAAAAAGTTTGGTATTCCTTATGTCTTTAAAGCATCTTATAAAAAAGCGAATCGTACCAGTAGTACATCTTTCACCGGAATTGGAAATGAATTGGCCCTTAAAATGGTAAAGAATGCGGGTACAAAATTCTCGATCCCTACCGTAACTGATATACACACCGCGGAAGAAGCGGCAATGGCCGCAGCATACGTCGACATCTTACAAATCCCCGCTTTTCTTTGCCGCCAAACAGCTTTGCTGCTGGCCGCGGCAAAAACAGGTAAAATAATAAATGTAAAAAAAGGACAGTTCGTTAGTGGTGAGTCAATGAAATTTGCCGTAGAAAAAATTAATAATGGTGGCAATCAAAAAGTAATGTTAACCGAGAGAGGAAATACTTTCGGCTACCAGGATCTCGTAGTTGATTTCAGGAATATTCCCATAATGAAAAATATTGGTGTACCTGTTATAATGGATTGTACCCATTCATTACAGCAGCCAAATTTGCCTGGCGGCATAACAGGGGGCAATCCTCAAATGATCGAAACAATTGCTAAAGCCGCCATAGCAGCCGGTGCCGACGGGCTTTTTATTGAAACGCATCCCAATCCTTCCAAAGCAAAAAGTGATGGTGCAAACATGCTACCCTTACCTGCACTTGAAAAGCTGATTGAAAAACTTATCAGGGTCAGGAAAGCAATTGCTTAATATATTTTTACCAATAATTATTGATGCATGCCCATTTCAAATTTTGAATTCAAGGCAAAAACAACCTGCCTTGATACACTGGAAAAAAAATTACTCGCCCTCAACCCAAAATTTAATGGCGTAGATAAACAAACAGACACATACTTTAATGTAGCTAAAGGAAGATTAAAACTGAGGGAGGGCAATATTGAAAATGCATTGATATTTTACGAAAGGGAAAATTCTGCAGGGGCAAAATTATCCAAGGTGCTCCTATATCATCATAAAATTGACAATGCACTTAAGGAAATTCTTACTAAAATTCATGGGATAAAAATTGTAGTTGAAAAAACGCGCAGGATCTATTTTATAGAAAATGTAAAATTCCATTTCGACAAGGTTTCCCGGCTGGGAACTTTTGTAGAAGTGGAGGCCATTGATACTACCGGCAACATTGCCCCTGAAGCACTACGGGAACAGTGCAAAAAATATTCGGATCTGTTTGAAATAGAGGCCGGAGATTATGTCGCGGATTCATACAGTGACCTGTTAGAAAAAATGCAGTAAAAAAAAAGCCATCTCGTTTATAAGATGGCTTTGATCATTTATAAAAGATCAATAATTCTTAAGAACCATTTCCACTCTCCTGTTCTTGGCACGGCCGGCAGAAGTTTTATTGTCTGCAATTGGCTTGTCAGGTCCAAATCCGGCAGAGTTTGTTCTTGCCTCATCAATTCCTTTGCTTACCAGGTAGGCTTTTACAGAAGCAGCACGGTTGTCAGATAATACCATATTCTTAGCGTGAGTTCCTGTTATATCTGTATGGCCACTGATATCTACTTTATAAGTTGGGTTATCCTGTAATATTTTTACAACATTATTTAATGATGCATAAGATTTTGCAAGCAACTTAGCGCTGCCGGTAGCAAAGAAAATATTTTTAGCGGCTTTATTTACTATTTCTATTTGCGCCTGTGGAATAACAGGGCAACCGAAGTTGGATGCAGGTCCAGGTTGATTTGGACATTTATCATCCTCATCATTTACACCATCACCATCTGTATCCGGTATGGGGCAACCCTGGTAGCGTGCAACTCCTGGTACAGTTGGGCATTTATCTTCTTCGTCATTGATACCATCATTGTCCGTATCCGGTATTGGGCAACCTTTGTATTTAGCAAGACCTGCTACATCAGGACAAGCATCATCTTTATCAGCGATACCATCACCATCTCTATCAGGGCAACCATTTAACACAGCAGGACCAGCCTGGTCAGGACAAGCATCCAAACTATCTACAATACCATCACCATCCCTGTCTTTTATTTCCACAACCGGGATCTCAACAACTTTTGGTGCAGGAATTCTCTTCTTCACAATATTGGCAGCAAAACCGATACTATGGTAAAAATGATAGGCTGCCCTTTCGGTAACGGGTATACGATATTGAGAATTGGCAATAATAAATACCTGGTCAAATAAATTAATTTGCAACCCAACACCCAGTGGGATAAAAGCAGAGTATGCCTTTTGATTTTTACTTGCACCAACTCCTGCATCAAAAAAGGGGACTACCCAATACCTGTCGCTTAACAACTTAAAATCTATTGATGCCGTTGATTCCAGTAAAAAATGAGAAGAACCAGTAAAAACATTATTTTTTGGATATACCAGGTATGACCCTCCTATTGTTCCCACAAAATCCAGGTGATTACTCAGGCCCTCCATATAATTAATCGCCATTCCCGGGTTCATCCGGCTGGTTTTAAATAAATTTTTTGCGCGAATAACGCTGGCCAAACCATTTGCACGTATATCTGAGGCCGTTCTAAAATCACTTAAGAAAAAGCTTACGCCCAGGGCTGGTCGTTTGCGATAATCATTTTGAGCAAAAGTGCCTGTAAAAAATGAGATTGCAAGGATTAATAGAAATAATTTCTTCATAAAGATTGTTAGTTTCTTATTGCGGACAAAAATAGCTGCTTAGTTTCAAAACTGGAAATTATTTACGCACATATAATTACCATATAAGGATAAAAACATATTTAGCGATTGCGCAGCCTGCCTAAAACTTCCACTTTTACTTTTGTAGTGCCATAGGCAACAAAACCGAGTTGTTGTGCAGCCAGTTTAGAAACATCAACAAGGCGTTTATTTTTAGGATGAAGATGATCGTTTACCTGCAGTATAACCGACCGGTCGTTACGTATATTGGTGACCTTGATCCAGGTGCCCAGTGGTAATACATTGCAGGCCGCAGTTAATTTGCCCGAACTAAAAATATCACCATTCGATGTTTTTCTGCCATTGAATTTTTTTGCATAAAAACTTGCAATGCCATATTTAATGATAATGTTTTTGGGAGATTTTGGAGGTTTGCTTTTAATGATAGAAGTATCCTGTGCAGGTAGTGCATTGATAAAAAAGCAAAAGATAAATGCAGTTATCAACGATGTAACCTTTTGCATGAGCCAGCTATTTTGGTAAAAAATAATTCAAATACGGCCTTCTTATCAAATGACTATATCAGTTTTTTGCGGCAAAATATTTTTCTCTTAATGATTTATCTTCTCCATAAATATCATCATAAAAAATAATTTTACCATCCTTGCATTCACATGTAAAATAACGAATGAAAATGGGTAACCGGTCTTTCACAACAATTCTTTTACGCTCCTTACTGGCCAGCCATGTTTTAATAGAATCACTATTGTAAGATAAAGAATCACCGGCTGCCAGGCTAAGGCTGTCGTTCCTGGCTATGTAGAATGCAAGTTTTTCCCATTCCTGAACGCGAACACAACCATGACTCAAAGCCCTCGACGCATTTTTAAAAAGATAACGCTGGTTAGTGTCGTGCAGATACACGCTGTAAGGATTATTAAAATTGAATTTAAAAATTCCCAATGCATTATCATCGCCACTTCCCTGCTGTATTTTATAAGGAATTCCTTTAGAATATTTAGCCCAGGTTATAGTATATGGGTTAACCACTTCTCCTTTACCATCCAGCAGGCTAAAGCCTTTGCGGGCAAGATACCCGGGATCTCTTTTCAACGCCGGCAGTATATCTTTTTTTATTATACTGTTTGGGATCGTCCATTTTGGATAAGTAACCATATCAGTTATCCTGCTATTTAGCGCAGGTGTACGGGTGGTTGGTTTGCCTACAATTACTTTTGAATACATGGCAACTGTATCATTGTCCCACACCTGCAGATAATATCCGGGAAGGTTTACCCAAATATATTTTACAGGCATTTTTTCGGGCAGTTGTTTATAACGGTCAAGGGTAATCGCAATTCTTTTAAACCGTTCTGCATCGCTGGTATTTAAATTCCTTATCATAGGTATGGTAATCAAAGCATCTGCTTTTATTCCCTTTGCCTTTTGAAATTTTTTAATTCCATTGGCCAGCTGCAATGAGTCAGGAAGTTTGTTTATGAAACCGATATAACCGCTCTCGAATAATCTTCTTTGAAGATTTTTTACAAACCCCAGTGAATCTTTGTACGGGTAACTAACATATGTATATATCCGCCGGTCCATGCTATCCAGGAATGCCGGGATACCATTTTTTAAATCCCGGTAACTTTTAATCGTTGGCTCGAGAGAATCTAAAATAGCAGTTAGCCTATTATTTTCCAAGGCATTTTTTAAGTTTTTGATTGAAAAATTATCGGTTAAAAGGGTATCTGCTGCAATGGTTATGCTGTCGGGCTGGAGGCGTCCTTTTTTTAAATGTTTCGTCAACAAAATGAATCCGTCAGTTAACATGAGGTCGGCTTTTGTCCATAGATTCGCATCCGTTTTTGCAGTAGAATCACCGTCCAGTCTGCCTTTTAAAGTTTGCAACTCTTTAAAATGGTAATCATTTGGAAATAACCCGTATGATTCAGAATGCTTTATAAATTCATTTAAGGAATCAGCTAAGGGTAGCCAATGCTCATCTTTGCTCCATATGTTTTTATAATCGTTGTGTTTATAAAATTCTGCCACGGTATGCAGGGAAAAAAGCTTAACTGAATCATTTATCTTTCCATTATTTTCCTCTGCATACTGCAAAACAGACTGGATGTTGTCTGTAACATTTGCATCCATTTCAGCCGGCTTCTCCACTATCCTTGGCTTGCTGGCAGGATGAAGATCTTTGCAACCGGAAATAGTAAAAAACACCAGCATTAACAATACCGGTGTGAAATCATTTTGCTGCGGCAGTAAACGGGTAAATTTTTTATTCAAGCTGATTTTATTTTTTACAGATCAAATTAGAATATGCATGTTAAGATAATCTTTCGCGGCCAAATATTGATCTTATCCTTATTATTATTAAGCCATTATTTTGCTGCTTTTGGCCAGGATACGATCCTGAACAAATATGGACTTTGGGTTATCAATGATATTAAAACTTTACGGGCAACTATTATTAAAGATCCTGGCAAACAAATGATCGATCTCCAAAAATTTATCCCTGCCATTTATATTGATCTGAAATATGCCGGGCCAAATAATTTTATGCATAAAAAATTGTATAAAAATGCAACAGCGACATTCCTGCGGATGCCTGCTGCGAGTGCTTTACAGCAGGTACAAATAGAATTAAGCGCATCCGGTTTAGCACTAAAAGTATTTGATGCATATCGCCCTTATGCGGTAACGCTTGAAATGTGGGAACCTATAAAAGATGATCGGTATGTAGCAGATCCCAAAATTGGCAGCGGCCATAACCGGGGTATCGCAGTTGATATTACCCTGATCGATCTGCATACCAAAAAAGAACTTGATATGGGAACCGGCTTTGATAATTTCAGTGATACGGCACATCAAACCTTTACAGCATTGCCGGCGCAAATTATAAAGAACAGGAAGCTGTTAAAAAGCGTTATGGAAAAGCATGGATTTAAAGCACTGGACTCCGAATGGTGGCACTACAGTTTACCAAATGCAAAAGATTTTGAATTGCTGAATGTAAGTTTTAAAAGTCTTGAAAAAATGAAGCATTGAACTTTCTACTTTTTATCTGCCAGCAAAAGATCCGCTAAAACCATGGCCGTTACTGCCTCCAGCACTACGGGCACCCTCAAGGCAATACACAGATCGTGGCGCCCCTTTACTGAAAAGGCTTCTACATTTCCTGATTCAATGTTAAGCGTTTGTTGTTCTTTTGGTGTTGACGATGTGGGCTTTATTGCGATCCTGAAAACCAGTTCGTTTCCATTTGTTAGTCCGCCAACAATTCCCCCGCTATGATTTGTAAATGTTTTACCACTTTCATTTTCGATGGAATCATTGTGTTCACTACCAAACATTTTAGCGGCAGCAAAGCCGGTTCCGAATTCTATTGCACGCACAGCAGGTATGGCAAAAACAGCATGGCTTATCAATGATTCGGCAGAATCGAAAAATGGTTCTCCCAGGCAGATTGGTAAATTGCTTACCCGGCATTCAACGATGCCACCTATAGAATCTTTGGCATCGATCGCTTTTTGCAATCCTTTTTCCTGGTCAGTTTCCCCACCAATTTGCAGGATGGTGGCCGTGATCTTTATTTTGCCTGGTTGTACGGGCTCTTTCTTAACCTCAATCTCCCCTGGAACCGGTTTAGTTGTTTGATCTAATACTTTTTTAGCAATAACACCGGCGGCAACCAAACATACGGTTAGCCTTCCGCTGAAATGCCCGCCACCCCTGTAATCTTCAAAGCCACCAAATTTTTTCGCCGCAACAAAATCCGCATGCCCGGGACGTGGTACTGCCCTCTGCTTTTCATAATCCACACTTCGTGTATTGTTATTTTTAAATAAGATAGTTAAAGGTGTACCGGTTGTTTTACCATTAAAAACACCACTGATAATTTCGGGGAGATCATCTTCTTTTCGCGGGGTAGTACCTTTTGCGCCCGGTTTCCTTCTTTCAATGTCGTCATAAAAATCTTCCTGAGATAAATCAATGCCATAAGGACAGCCATCTATTATAAGTCCAACACTATCACCATGTGATTCACCAAAAATATGTACGCGAAAAATTCTGCCAAAAGAATTCATAAAATGTTTTTTATCAATAACCGTATTCCCGTAACTGCAATTCATTATCCCGCCATTTGGGTCTCACTTTCACAAAAAGTTCTAAAAAAACTTTTCTTCCCAAAAACTGCTCAATGTCTTTCCTGGCTTCGGTTCCCAATTTTTTTATCATTTGCCCGCCTTCTCCCAATACAATACCTTTTTGTGTTTCTCTTTGCAAAATTATGTCCGCAGCTATTTTTGTAAGGGTATGCTTTTCCTTAAATTCCTGCACCAGCACTGTTGCGTGATAGGGGATCTCATCCTGGTACAGGTAAAATATTTTTTCCCTGATAAGTTCACTGACAAAAAATTTCGTGGGTAGATCACTCAAATTATCCCCTTCATAAAAAGGTTCGCCTTCGGGTAATAAAGCCAGGATGCTTTTCATCAATTCATCAATTCCTCTTTTTTTAAGGGCTGAAATAATTACCACTTCTTTGCAATAGGGTTGTTGTTGAAAAAACATTTTAGCATTTTCAATGATATCGTCCTTAACTGCGTCTGATTTATTTAAAATGATAATTGCCGGAATTTTTAATTTAAGCGAATTAAATATTTCATTTGCTTCCGTAAGATCATCTTTTACATCCACTATTAATAAAGCAACATCTGCGTCTTCAAGGCTTCCTTTAACTGCCTGCATCATTTTTTCATGCAGTTTATATTTCGGTTCAATGATGCCGGGTGTATCCGAAAAAATGATCTGGTAATCATCACTGGTTAAAATTCCTTTTATACGATGGCGTGTAGTTTGAACTTTTGCTGAAACAATAGCAAGTTTTTCTCCTATCAATGCATTCAGGAGCGTGCTTTTCCCTGCATTAGGCTTGCCAAAAATATTTACAAAACCCGATTTCATTCTGGCAAAAGTATATAATTAAAATCCCGTGGATATTATAACGCATATAAATTTGGCAGCAACTGTTTTTGAACGTAAATTGCACCCTCAAATCGCGAAGTAGAGCAGCGGTAGCTCGTCGGGCTCATAACCCGAAGGTCGGAGGTTCGAACCCTCCCTTCGCAACTAAATCCTCAAATTAAACTTTGAGGATTTTATTTTATGTTTACGGGTAACATGAAAAAAATAATTTTACTCCTGGTTATCTGTTCTCCATTTATTTTATCAACAGGCTGCAAAAAGAAGACTAAGCAATCTGAGGATTCCATTTATTCAAGGCATTTGCAACGCCATGTTGATCTAACCATTTTAACAACCCCCCTACCCGAAGATAAAAACGCACTGAATCTTTTATTGTTGAATGACGGACAAGAACTGGCGCAGTTAAGAGTGAAAGAAATTGTTGATAGCCTATATGCAAAAAAATTAATTCAGCCACTGGTAGTGGTTGCTATAAAAGTGGATGACCGGATGCAGGAATATGGTGTGGCGGATTTACCCGATTACGAGGGTCGTGGTTCTTCAGCTGCTAAATATGCTGCATTTATTGATGATGAATTATATCCCTTTATTAAGAAAAAAACCGGCGTGCGAAAATTTAATTCTATAACACTCCAGGGTTGTTCATTAGGCGCCCTCTCAGCCTTTGATATTGCCTGGGACCATGCTGATAAAATTGATAAGGTGGGTGTGTTTTCAGGCTCCTTCTGGTGGCGGGATAAAACGGATACAGCACCCGGTTACACAGATGATAAGGATCGCATAATGCTTAATAAGATAAGGAGTTCCCGAAAAAAACCGCATTTAAAATACTGGTTCTATGCAGGTGGCAATGAAGAAAAGGGCGACCGGGATAAAGATGGAATAATTGATGTTATCGATGATACGAAAGACCTTTTAGCAATCATTAAAAGCAAAAATGTTTGCCCCCCGGAAGATATTGTTTATACAGAATTAAAAGAAGGAACACATGACTACACTTACTGGAGCCAGGTGTTCCCCAGTTTTTTAATTTGGGCTGTAGGAAAATAACCTAACCCATATCCTGCAGAAATATAAGAAATTACCAGAGGCTAAAGCCACCGGCTAGTCATGGAACGGGTACATTAAATAATTATAAAAAAAGGATAATAGACCCTGCCTTTAGGCTGGGGGGAAAGTTTTAATATTTGGAAGGAAATTACCGGAGGCTAAAGCCGCCGGCTATTCATGGAACGGGTACATTAAATAATTCTAAAAAAAGGACAAATAGCTGAATGCGTATGACTAGACCCTGCCTTTAGACTGGAGGAAAGTATGAGATTGATTTTAATATGTGGGAGGAAATTACCGGAGGCTAAAGCCACCGGCTAGTCATGTAAAGGGTACACTAAATAATTATAAAAAAAGGATCAATATCTGAATGCGCATGACTAGACCCTGCCTTTAGGCTGGGGGAAAGGAAATTACCGGAGGCTAAAGCCACCGGCTATTCATGAAAGGTTTCAAAAACATTACAGTCTTTATTCCAGGGAGCAATCATTTCGTCCTTGCGGCCCCTGCATTTCTGCTGTAAAAGAATGTATCTTATCCTTTTTTACCTATCGAACTTGCCCCACTTGAACGAACTTCTTTCATCACCGCATCCCCTTTATAAAATACAGAGCTTGCACCTGAAGCCTGCGCGGAAATTTCTTTATTTACGGTGATATTGATATCGGAAGCACCTGTTGCTTTAACGGTACAGGCATCCGCAGTTAGGTCGTAGCCTTTTACATCACTTGCACCCTGGGCATCTATATTGATGTTTTTTACAGTACCCGTAAGTTTAACATCTGATGCCCCATGGATATCAATTGTAAGATCGTTTATTTTTACATTACCATTCATGTCGCTTGCTCCCGTAAGATGAACATCAAGCGTATTCACCGCAATGGTACCATTGATCTTGAATTCGCTTGCCCCGCTGGCATTCAGGGATTTTAATGTTGTAAATGAAACATAAACCCTCAGTTTTTTATTGGTTGTACTAAAGTTAAACTTATCGCCTTCATACGATATTTTTAAAACGTTATTCACTACTTCCGTTTTTATTTTATCCCTGAATTTATCCTCACTGGCGCTTACTGCAACCGCTTCAGTATTGCCTTGCGATAAATAAACATCAACCGCGCCGGATACACTTATGGCATTAAAACCAATTACATTTCTTACCTGGGCATTTTTGTCATTGATGATGGTATTATCCTGTGCATATACAGATAATGAAACCAGCGTTAAGACAGCAAATAATATTCTTTTCATAATAGTAGTTTTTCTTAATACGATCCAATTACCAGAATGTTACAGGAAATTTAATTTATTCATTAAAATTTTAGTAGCCTATCTTTGCAGTGCTCAATTAAATTTTTTAGAGCATTGTTCCCGGGGTGCTTTCACGTTTTAGCGTGTTTGCTGAGAAATACCCGCAGAACCTGATCAGGATAATGCCTGCGAAGGGAGGTAGCTATTTTATTTTTCCTTCTACCGTATTATTCTTTTTGTAATTATTTGTCTGTTTAAAAACAGGTGTAAATAAATATTTAGTAGATGAAAAAAATATACAGCCTTTTTCTATTTGCCGCAATTGGCGGATCCGCATTTTCACAGTCCGGAATAAAAAAAAATGACACTTTATTATTACAGCCTATAGAAATTAAAGCGGTGAGGGCGGCCGATAAATCGCCGTTTACCAAAACCAACCTGGGGAAAAAAGAGATTGAAAAATTGAACCTTGGCCAGGACCTGCCATACTTATTAAATCAAATTCCATCAGTTGTGGTAAGCTCCGATGCAGGTAACGGTGTTGGATACACGTATATTCATATCCGGGGAACGGATGCTGCCAGGATAAATGTAACACTCAATGGCATTCCTTATAACGATGCGGAAAGCCAGGGAACTTTTTTTGTTGATCTGCCGGATATATCTTCCTCGGTTAGCAGCATACAGGTGCAACGGGGAGTTGGCACATCTTCCAATGGCAGCGGCGCTTTCGGGGCCAGCATTAATTTATCTACCAACGAAATAAATGATTCTGCCTATGCTGAATCAAACAATAGTTATGGCTCTTTTTATACCTGGAAAAATACGCTTAAGGCAGGTACTGGCCTGCTTAAGAACCATTTCACCGTAGATGCACGGATCTCAAAAATATCAAGCGATGGTTACATCGACAGGGCAGCCAGCAACCTAAAATCTTTTTATGTTAGCACCGCCTACCTGGATGCAAAAAATTCATTGCGGCTTAATATTTTAAGTGGAAAAGAAAAAACATACCAGGCATGGTATGGTGTGCCCGAAAGTTATCTCGACAGCAACAGGACCTTCAACCCCGCAGGCACCGAAAAGCCCGGTGAACCTTATAGTAATGAGACAGACAATTATACTCAAACACATTACCAGCTTTTTTTTAATCATAAAATTCATCCGGGACTTGGGTTTACTATGGCTGTCTTTTTAACTAAAGGCGCCGGCTATTATGAGGAATACAGGGCGGCGCAAACCTACGCCGACTACGGGTTGCCGGCATATCATAATGGGCCAGATACGATCTTTGAAACAGACCTGGTAAGGAGGCTTTGGCTTCATAATAATTTTTATGGAACTGTTTTCTCATTGCAGTACCAGCATGGAAAAACGCAGGCAACATTGGGCGGAGGCTGGGACAAATATGATGGTAAACATTTTGGAATTGTTACCTGGGCGCCCCAGGGTTTTCCATCAAATTACCGGTACTATGATCATGAGGCACACAAATCAGAAGTAAATATTTATACAAAAGTTCAGCAGCAGCTAGGGACACATCTGCAAGCCTTTGGCGATATACAATTAAGAAATGTAAAATATGATCTCAATGGTTTCGAAAATAATCCTGATCTGAATATCAGTAAAAATTACCTATTTATCAACCCAAAACTGGGCATCACTTATTACAAAAATAAATGGCAAACTTATATCTCCGGATCGGTTGGTTCTAAAGAACCCAACCGCGATGATTTTGAGGCTGGTAAAACCCAACAGCCCTTACCGGAATTTTTGTATGATGCCGAATTCGGAACTGAAAAAACAACCCGCAACTATTCTTTTGGGGCAACTTTATATTATATGTTATACCGCAACCAGCTTGTGCTTACGGGCAAAATAAATGACGTGGGTGCCTATACCCGAACCAACACTCCTTCTAGTTACCGCGCGGGAATTGAATTACAGGGGAGAATAAATTTTGATAAGCATATTAATATGACCGCAAATTTTGCGATGAGTAAGAATAAAATAAAAACGTTTACGGAATACCTGGATGATTATGATGCCGGTGATCAAAAACAATTTCAATATCACAACAGTGATATTTCTTTCTCACCCGGGAATGTTGGGAGTGCTGCGCTTAATTTTTTTCCGGCGAAAAACCTGGAAGTGAATTTTATAAGTAAATATGTTGGCAGGCAGTTCCTGGATAATACGTCCAACCCTTCACGCAGTATAAATAATTATTTTATTGAGAATGCCCAGGTCAATTATTTAATAAGATCAAAATTGCCGCGTGAAATAAATCTTGTTTTCCAGGTTAATAATATATTCAACAAAAAATATGAGGCCAATGGATATACTTATAATTATGTAACGGGCGGAAATATTGCCAATGAAAATTATTATTTCCCGATGGCATTAAGAAATTTTATGGCGTCTGTAAATGTTAGGTTGTAGTCACAAAGACATTCGTAAGTTCATTTTTGTTGCCAGGCAATCATTCCACCCATCAGGTTCTTTGTGTTGGTAAACCCTAATTGCTCCAGTACCATAGCCGCCATCATACTCCTTGTTCCGCTCCGGCAATAACAGATAATTTCCTCATTGCGCAGCTCTTCAATTTCTTCAATCTGCATACTTTGTATCTTGCCAAGTGGAATTAAAATACCACCAATATTAAATTCCAAATGCTCATCTGGTTCGCGCACATCCAGTAAATTTAATGTTTCACCAGCAGCAAGGCGTTGTTTAACTTCTTCGGGGTTTATAGTTGTCATCAAAAATTATTTGGTACATTTTTATCCGGGTTATTATTTCTCAAGCTATCTAAATTAGGGGGAGTTGGCGATAGCCAGAGATCCATTGTTTGCCCGGGTTGAATATAAATGAGATTTTTATCCTCATCCATTTTTTCCGGATTTTGTTTGTAAATAAATGCATTGGCACTATCCGTTATTCCCGGAAGAAAAATAGTTGCAGCGAGGTTTATCCCTTTCTCTTTTAAAATTTCTTTCGCTGCATCAAAATTCATTCCCAGCAGGTCAGGCACCAGTATCCGCTGGTCCTGCAATCCCGCGCCAATTACCAGTTCTACCTTTGAGCCCCACGGCACGGGCGTTCCGGCAGCGATCCTTGCCCCATTATATTGTTGTTCCAATACAGAGCCTTTCATAAAATCTGCACGATAAGAGGTATCGCCAAGTCTTAAATGATTTCGTTCAAGCATATTCACAGCAAATTTAAAACTGAGACCTTCAAGTTTTGGCATATCAATGCTTGGAGGTAGTGCCCTGTTGATGGTTAAAAAAACAGTCCTGTTTGCTTTAACAGTTGCATCAGGATCGGGCAACTGTTTTATAACTGTAAATTTTGGAATACTATCAAAATATACAGAGTCCTGTATCACCACCTCAAATCCCCTGTCTTCTAAAAGTTTTACGGCCTCATCAACATTTTTACCTTTAACGGCAGGCACTTTCAAATATGACCCATGGCTTGTTAACCATCCGAGAGATTTAAGGAACAAAAAGATCAACAGAAAAAAAACGAATAACGCGGCTAACAGGTTAACCCAAAAAGGTTGTCTAGCAAGAATTTTGAACACAAATAATATTATAGGTTATAGAATATGGTAAAAATACAATTTAGTAAGCTAACGTTATTTATCCAGGCATTCTTCTATTAATGCAGTATAAAATTGCTGCAACGTTAAGCCCATGGCCCTTACCTGTTGTGGAACTATACTTGCTTCACTTTGTCCGGGCACCGTATTTATTTCCAGCATGTATGCTTTCGCTTCGTCTGCATTATATATAAAATCTATTCTAACTATTCCCTTACAATTAAATACCTGGTAAGCTTTTGTAGCTTCATTTGTAATTAACAGGGCAATTTCTTTTTCAATTTTAGCCGGTGTTATCTCATCGCTTGCCCCAAAATATTTTGCTTCATAATCAAAAAATTCTTTTTTAGAAATGATTTCTGTTATGGGCAAAGGAATGATTTTTCCTTTTGATTTATAAACGCCAATGGTTAACTCCCTGCCGCTGATGAATTCTTCAACCAACACCTGGTCATCTTCTTTAAAAGCTTTTTCGATGGCGATCCCTAATTCTTCGGAGGCAGTATTTACTTTACTCATTCCTATACTCGATCCGCCGTTATTGGGTTTTACAAAAACAGGAAATCGTAAACCCTTTGATAACTCATCCGCGTTAACAAAATTATTTTTTATCAATAAAACCGAACGGGAAACGCTGATACCTGCAAGTGCCGCCACAGCAATGGTATAGCGCTTATTAAAGGTTAGCGCAGAGGTTTTTACATCACAGGATGTATAAGGAATGTGTAGCAGATCAAAATAGCCCTGCAGCTTTCCATCTTCTCCGGGTGTGCCATGGATACCAATAAATACAGCATCAAAAACTATTTTTTTATCATTGATCAGTATGGAGAAATCATTTTTATCAACCACAGTTTTTTTTCCTTGCTGGTTTTCATAATACCAACCCTGGATGGTTATGTCAATTTTATAAACATTCCATCTTTCTTTATCAAGATATTTCTCAATGTTGATTGCTGATTTATAAGATATTTCGGCTTCGCCGGAAAAGCCGCCGGTAACAAATGCAATGGTTGGCTTCATATTTTATTGATAATTTTTACGGGCATACTGGTTATGAAACATAAGATTTTACTGGATTGATTATTATTGAGCACTATCCTCACTCATCTTATTGCACATTTCTTATTTCTTATTGCTTATTGCTTATTTCTTATTGCTTATTTCTTATTGCCTATTGCTTAATACTTGTTATCCCTGGATTTCCACTATCTACAACAAATTTCCATTTTCCATCACTTTGTTTTTTCCAGATACTAACGTATGTACCCTGCATGGCCGTATCTCTTAAATGCAAAGTATATATGCCGTAAGTATATCCAAGATCGCCTGAAACAGCAATATCGGCGGCAGAAGGCTTCCACGTTAAAGTGTAGGAAGAATCAACAGACTGGCTCAAAAATTCAATCGCATCAGCGCCAACGATAGGAGGATGATTGGGTCGCAAAAGTACCCCTTCATTTTCTATGTACTCGATGAAAGCTTTTTTCATTCCATGCTGCCTGCTCATTTCAGAAAATTGCAGGTCTGTTGTTATAAGATCATCCTTTGCAGCATTATTTTTTTTGGTATTACATCCTGCTGCCAGTATTAAAAAAAATACTACAGATATTACTTTGTTCATACCCCTCTTTTTTATTATTAAAAAAGGCGAAGAATACCCCCGCCAAAGCAAACACTTAATTTATACCGGTAATTATAAATGTAATTTTTCTTTTTTTACCAGCAATTCTTCCACTGTTTCTTTATACATTTCATCCGGCACGCAGCAATCAACAGGGCAAACAGCAGCACACTGCGGCTCTTCATGAAATCCCTGGCATTCCGTACACTTGTTGGGAACTATATAATAAGTATCATTTGAGATGGGTTGGTTGCGCTGCTCAGCATTCATCGTGGTGCCATCCAGTAAAGTAACTTCGCCTTTAACGGCGGTACCATCCATTATTGCCCATTCCACACCACCTTCATAAATCGCATTGTTAGGGCATTCCGGCTCGCAGGCCCCGCAGTTAATACATTCATCAGTTATTTTAATAGCCATATTTCCTAATTTATATAAGTGCTGTTAAGCTGCATAATATTTACGAATTTTGCATACTTATTTAATACAAATATATAACAGTTAATTATTTGAAATGAATTTAGCAGAAAGAATTGATCTGTTGGTTATGCTGGGTGAATATCTTACAACCAATACAGACGAGTGGCAGGAAATAAAGCAGAAGGCATTTGAAAAAAATAATTGGTTTACTCACGAATTTGTTGACCTGGCGGTAAAAAATATAGTTGAAAAATTCTTGAAAAAAGATAAATTACTACAGTTGGCAAAGCATTATCATCTGGATGATAATATTCAACAAAAAAATATAGGTATCGTTGCAGCAGGAAATATTCCATTGGTATGTTTCCATGATTTTTTATGTGTGTTTATCACGTGTCATAAGATCACTTTAAAGCTTTCCTCAAAAGACGATGTTCTGTTAAAATATTTTGTTCAGAAAATGACCGCCTTACAACCTGAAATAAAGGACCAGATTTTTTTTGCAGATATCCTGAAAAATTGTGATGCCTATATTGCAACCGGCAGTAATAACAGTGCCCGGTATTTCGATTATTATTTTGGAAAATACCCATCCATAATAAAAAAGAATAAAACTTCGGTGGCAATTTTATCCGGTAAGGAAACCAATGAAGAATTGACTTTATTAGCGGATGATATCCAGCAATATTTTGGACTGGGATGCCGTAACGTTACAAAAATTTACGTTCCGGAAAAATATGATTTTGTAACCTTGCTTACGGCATTAAAAAAATACGATCATTTTATTGATCATAATAAGTATAAGAATAATTATGACTATTGCCTGACTTTACAAATAATGAATAATTCGTTTTACATGACAAATGATTCTGTATTATTAATAGAAAATGATCAGCTTTTCTCTTCCATAAGCAGTGTGCATTACAGTTTTTATACAAATCTTGATCTATTAAAAAATGACCTGGCAAATAACCCCGATATACAATGTATCGAAGGGGCGGGAACGCCATTCGGCAAAGCCCAGCAACCCGGTCTGTTTGATTTTGCTGATGGGGTAGATACTATTCAATTCCTGCTGGCGTTATAACTATAAATTTTTATGCAGAATTTATTTTGGCGGTAATGTAATGTCAAAATTTCTTCGCTAACTTTAGAAAGAAACGTTAACTACGAAAGGCTTCCTAATTAATTGTTAAAGGTAAAACAAGCGCAAAAGTTTCATTTAAACACTTCGTTTATTTGTATAGTCTTAGGCATGTGATTTGAGTCATAAAAAAAATAAATTAATACTAATATGAACCTTAAAAACATTTTATCAACCATTGCCTTGAGTGTTGTTACCACTTTAGGTGTAATAGTGGGATATAATAAATTTGAGCACAACAGTAACAATCCAAATTTTCAAAGCAGCCTTCCATCAAATTATAAATATGCAGGATTTTTTGATGGCAATGGAAGTCCTTCTGCGGGCCCGTTAGATTTTACGCAGGCCGCCGCCGCAGCTACTCCTACAGTGGTACATATAAAAACTAAAACCAATCCAAGGCAAGCCACTAACAATTTGACCAACCCTCAAAAAAATCCTTTCTCGGATATGTTTGGCGATAACAGTGATCTGTTCGACCAGTTTTTCGGAAATGGCAACCGAAAAATGATGCCGCAAATGGCTTCAGGTTCGGGTGTGATAATTAGTGAAGATGGATATATTGTTACCAACAATCATGTGGTTGATGGCGCAGATGAATTAACAGTAACGCTGAGTAATAAAAAAACCTATACAGCTAAAGTCATTGGAGCAGATCCTTCTTATGATCTTGCGGTGATTAAGGTTAATGCAAGCAATTTACCTTTCATGATATACGGAACATCTGATGATGTAAAAGTGGGCCAGTGGGTGTTAGCGATAGGATATCCGCTTACCCTTGAAACTACAGTTACAGCAGGTATCATAAGTGCAAAGGGAAGGTCTTTGGGATTAAACCACGACAGAACCGGAAGCAAAGCCATGGCGGTTGAATCCTTTCTGCAAACCGACGCAGCGGTAAATATGGGCAATAGTGGCGGTGCCCTCATAAATACAAATGGTCAGCTGATTGGGATCAATTCTGCTATAGCATCTCCAACGGGGTATTATTCAGGATACTCTTATGCTATACCGGTTAATATTGTTAGAAAAGTAGTGAATGATCTTATTAAATATGGCAGTGTACAAAGAGGTTTTTTAGGTGCTAAATTTACGGATGCTTCCGGTCTTACTGATGAAGCTAAAAAGCAGTTACAAATTCCATTAACAACGGACGGTATTTATATTGATGAGGTTACGGCCACCGGGGCTGCAAATGCTGCAGGAATAAGAAAAGGTGATGTAATAAGAAAAATAAATGACGTGCCTATTGAATCGGGATCTGATATGCAGGAACAGCTTAGTAACTATAAACCAGGAGATAAAGTAAATGTTACTTATGAGAGAAATGGTAGTCCGTACACTGTGCAGGTTACTTTGAAAAACAATTCAGGCAATTTCGATATTGTAAAAGCAGATGAAATGATTGACCGGCTGGGTGCGGAACTGGTTACACTGGATTCCAAAAAAGCAAGAGAGTATGGGGTTGAAGGTGGGGTGGTTGTAAAAAAGATAAATGACGGTGTTATAAACAATCAAACAAGAATGAGAGACGGGTTTATTATTTTAAAAGCGAATGGTAAAACAGTAAAAACAGTTGATGAGCTAAGAGCAGTAATTGGCACTTCTAAAGATTTAACTGTACAAGGAGTTTACCCGGGCTATAACGAACCTTTCGAATATCCTCTTATATTAGATGACTCGAGTAACAGGTAAAAAATATTATTAAGAAAACCAGGACATCATTGCCCTGGTTTTTTTTGCATCAATTGATAATATACTTCATCATGCCTCTTTCTCAAATACAAGATATTCCCAACCGCGTGTTTCAATAAAATCAGGACCATTAAAACTGATCGTGGTCAAAGAAAATATCTCTATAAATGTTCCTTCCATATTATTGATCTCTATCGTTTGTTGTGCAGATGAAAAATTAAGGATGACCAGTATTTCATCAGTACCATTTTTACGGGTAAAACAAAAAATATCATGGGAAGAAGATAAGATTTGAGTGTGCGTATTTTTATCGCCGGCAAGTAAAGCCTGGTTTCTTTTCCGCAATGCCATTAATGTTTTGTAGAAATGATGCAGGGCAATATTGGGTTCCCAATCAATATTATCTTTATCAAAAAATTTAAGGCGTTTGTGGTTAGGCAATTCCTGGCCACTGTAGATCATGGGTATGCCATTCCATGTACAACTGAATACAGCAAAGGCTTTAGCCGCATCTCCATATTTTTCATATTCCGTTCCATTCCAGCTGTTCTCATCATGATTTGCCGTAAAATAAACCCTGAATGCATTTTCCGGAAAATCAATATCATACTGCTTTAAAACGGAAAGGAGCGATTCAAAATTTATTTTCTTTTTATAAAATTCTTCTGTAGCATGCATCCATTTCCATGTATAAGTTGCATCAAAAACTGCATGGTATGCTGGTTCTTCACATTCTGCAAGCCAGAATAATTCCTTTGTATTTTGAAGGTCAGCTTTTGCTTTTTCCCAGAATTGCAAAGGAACCAGGTGCGCCATATCACAGCGGAAACCATCAATATCAAATGTTGTGATCCAGAACCGCATTGCTTCTATCATGGCTTGCTGTAATGCAGGATCGTCAAAATTTAATTTGCTTACATCTTCCCATCCATGTGGATGAAGTACTTCTTTTGTTGCTTCATCATAACAAAAAAAACCGGGATGATCTTTCATCCATACATTATCATTTCCCGAATGGTTGGCCACCCAGTCTATTATAATTTTGAATCCCATTTGGTGAGCAACTGATACAAGGGCAGCGAAATCAGTTTCTCTCCCAAACTCAGGATTTACAGCCGTATAATCCTGTACAGCATAATAGCTTCCCAATGTGCCTTTCCTGTTTTTTTCACTAATGGGTGTTACAGGCATGAACCATAAAATTTCAACACCCATATCACGAAGCCTGGGTAAGTGTTTTTGAAAGGCAGCAAAAGTTCCTTCCCGGGTGTACTGACGGATATTAACTTCATAAATATTGGTAGAAAAGCTCCAGGCAGGATGTAAAAATGCTTCTTCCATAGTGTTATAAGTAAAAGTAATTTAATAAATCATTATGCAAAGTTAGAATCAACACCGTATTTGCTAAGCACAGGCGTAGTAACTTTGCACATCTGAAACATGAAACAATTTGATGTTCCCATATCATACCGAAGTAAGCTCATAAGCGCCATAAAAAATAAAAGAAAGGTTAAGGATAAACTTAAAAAAGATCTTACTCCCACCCTGCTTGATTTTGGCCCGGTGCAAATTTATCTTGCCAGGCATTTTGGCTTTTGTTATGGGGTGGAAAATGCTATTGATATTTCCTTTAAAACCATTGAAGATAATCCTGGCAAAAGAATTTTTTTATTAAGTGAGATGATACACAATCCACAGGTAAATAATGATCTTACAGAACGGGGTGTTAAGTTTTTAATGGATACCAAAGGAAATACTATTATTCCATTTGATGCTTTGAACGCGGATGATATTGTGATCATACCTGCTTTTGGAACAACCGTGGATATTGAAAATAAATTAAACGCCATTGGTATAAGAACTGAAAAATTCAATTCAACATGTCCGTTCGTAGAAAAAGTTTGGAACCGGGCAGAGGCCATTGCAAAAAATAAATATTCAATCGTGGTGCATGGCAAACCCGATCATGAAGAAACCAGGGCAACCTTTAGTCATAGTGCAGCCAATACACCAACCATAGTTGTAAAAAATATGCAGGAAGCGATAAGACTCGCGGATTACATAATTGGCGAAAAAAGCGCTGATAATTTTTATGCTGAATTCAAAGATCAATATTCTGCAGGCTTCAATTATGAAACAGACCTGCAACGCATTGGCGTGGTTAATCAAACTACTATGCTCGCTGCAGATACACAGGCCATAGCAGAATATTTGAAAGAAGTAATGCGACACAAATACAACCTTACCGAAGAAACCATTGAAGAAAGATTTGCAGACACAAGGGATACACTTTGCTATGCAACCACGGATAATCAAAGTGCGGTTTATGCAATGCTGGAGGTAAATGCAGACCTGGCCATTGTTACAGGAGGTTACAACAGTTCAAATACTTCACATCTTGTTGAATTATGTGAACAAAAACTTCCCACCTAT
Organism: Chitinophagaceae bacterium; assembly: GCA_013694745.1. Taxonomy (GTDB): domain Bacteria; phylum Bacteroidota; class Bacteroidia; order Chitinophagales; family Chitinophagaceae; genus Ginsengibacter. The sequence goes on along the minus strand of JACDBU010000162.1, from coordinate 3,554 downwards.
TTTATTGATTCCCCCGAAAAAATTAATTCAGAAAATGAGATCCGGCATTTTGATTTTCATACAATGCGTGAACAAACCAGCAGCGGTTTTATTCCCAAAAACAATCCCGTTAAAATTTTAATAACCAGTGGCGCAAGTTGCCCGGATGCAATTGTTGAAGGTGTGATAAGTAGGTTACTATCCTTTTTCCCCGCCGCTAAATCATACGAGGATTTATTTAAGGAGTACACATATTAATGACATGAATTAAGAGTCACGAATTACACGAATTAGAATCACGAATTACACGAATTAAACTTTAATCATTGGGGATAATACATTTAATTCGTGTTCCACTCTTCCATCTTTTGTAATTCTAAAAATTCGTGTGATTCGTGTCCTAAGCTCTCTACACTAGTTTTGCGTTCACCAATTTTAAAGCGAAATCAAATTGTTCTTTTTCACTAAGATTTGTATTGTCTAATTCTATCGCATCTTTTGCTTTTCGCAGCGGACTAATTTCCCTGTGTGAATCAATGTAATCACGCATTTCAAGATTTGTTTTGATCTCGCTAAGCGATATATTCGGGTTCTTTTCGAACAATTCCTTAAATCTTCTTTCTACCCTGATAGCGCTGCCTGCCACCATAAATATTTTAACTTCAGCCCCGGGGAAAACCGTGGTGCCTATGTCTCTACCATCCATTACAATTCCTTTTTGCGCGCCAATTTTTTGTTGCTGTGCTACTGCAAATTCTCTTACTTCTCTAATCGCTGCTATATCACTTACCTTTTCTGCCACGATAAGATCACGTATGAGATATTCCACATTTTCTCCATTGAGAAATATTTCCGACTGCTTTGTTTTTGGATTTACAATAAACTCCAGGATAATATTTTTCAATGCATCTTTTACTTCATTTGTATCCGTCCAGTCAACATGATTGCGTAAGAAATACAGGGTAATGGAACGATACATAGCACCGCTGTCAACATACAGGTAGCCTAATTTCAAGGCTAATTGTTTTGCCAAAGTGCTTTTACCACAAGCTGACCAACCATCAATCGTGATAATTATTTTACCTGCCATGATACAAAAATGTATAAAAAAAGGCTAAGGGCAAAACCGTTCAGCTGTGCAGAGATAATTATACATTACTAAAATCAGGTTTACTTTATCGTATAAACACAAATGCCATCCTTAAAAGATGGCATTTGTATTTATCTAAAAAAATTATCACACTTCAGTTTTTTCCTCTTTCTTAACACCACCTTTTATCTCAAATTTTATTTTAGAATTTTCTTTATCCAGATCTGCAACCAGCACATCCCCGTTTTTAATGTTCATATTCAGTATCTCTTCGGCCAGCGGATCTTCAAGATATTTCTGGATGGCCCGGTGTAAAGGTCTTGCACCAAACTGGGCGTCGTATCCTTTTTCTGAAATGAATTTTTTGGCTTCTTCAGATAATTCCAGCTCAAAGCCAAGATTATTAAGTCTTTTTGTTACACCTTTCATTAAGATATCGATGATGGAAAATATATTTTCCGGTGTTAGTGAATTAAAGATCACCACATCATCGATCCTGTTTAAAAATTCAGGACTAAAAGTACGTTTCAAAGCTTTTTCGATGACTGCTTTATTATTTTCATCTGCATTTTGTGTGCGGTTAGCCGTCTGGAATCCAACGCCATCGCCAAAATCTTTTAGCTGGCGTGCCCCGATATTGGAAGTCATGATGATCATGGTATTTTTAAAATCGATCTTTCTTCCCAAACCATCTGTCAATATGCCATCATCAAGCACCTGTAATAAAATATTATAAATATCAGGATGCGCCTTTTCAATTTCATCAAGTAAAATAACAGAATAAGGTTTGCGTCTAACCTTCTCCGTTAGCTGTCCTCCTTCTTCATATCCCACGTAACCCGGAGGGGCACCGATCAAACGGCTAACAGTGAATTTTTCCATGTATTCACTCATGTCGATCCGGATCAATGCATCATCACTGTCGAACATATATCTTGCCAGTGCCCGCGCCAATTCTGTTTTACCTACCCCCGTTGGTCCCAGGAAAATAAAAGTACCTATAGGTTTTTTTGGATCTTTCAAACCAACCCGGTTGCGTTGAATTGCTTTTACCACTTTTTGGATCGCTTCATCCTGACCAACAACAGCACCAGTAAGATCTTCCGCCATCCTGCGCAGTTTTTCAGTTTCTGCCTGCACCATTCTTTTTACGGGTATGCCCGTCATCATGCTTACAACTTCTGCAATGGCTTCTTCATCAATAGGATAACGTTTATGTTTGCTTTCCTCTTCCCAGTCTGACTTTGCTTTTTCCAATTGTTCCTGCAATCTTTTTTCTGTATCACGAAGCGAAGCGGCCTCTTCAAAGCGCTGGCTTTTTACCACTTTATTTTTCTCAAGCTTTATATCTTCAATCTTTTTTTCGAGTTGTAAAACGTCTTCGGGAACATTAATATTTTTCAAGTGCACACGTGCGCCCACTTCATCAAGCACATCTATTGCCTTATCTGGCAGCAGGCGGTCTGTCATATAACGATCGCTGAGTTTTACACATGCATCAATAGCCTCATCACTGTAAGCAACATTATGGTAGTCCTCGTATTTACTTTTTATGTTGGTTAATATCTGTATGGTTTCATCAACACTTGGCTGCTCTATCATTACCTTTTGAAAACGACGATCAAGTGCCCCGTCCTTTTCAATGTACATGCGGTATTCATCTAAAGTAGATGCGCCTATACATTGCAGTTCTCCCCTTGCCAAGGCAGGTTTAAAAATATTGGAAGCATCCAGTGAACCGGAAGCGCCACCTGCGCCAACTATTGTGTGAATCTCATCAATGAAAAGGATCACATCCCTGTTTTTTTCAAGCTCATTCATAATGGCTTTCATCCTTTCTTCAAACTGCCCGCGGTATTTTGTGCCGGCTACTAATGCGGCCAGGTCAAGCGACACCACTCTTTTATCAAACAAAACCCTGCTCACTTTACGTTGGATGATGCGTAGAGCCAAACCCTCTACTATAGCGGTTTTACCCACACCAGGTTCACCTATTAAAATGGGATTATTCTTTTTACGCCGACTTAAGATCTGCGAAACTCTTTCAATTTCTGTTTCCCGCCCAACAATAGGATCAAGCAGGTTATTTTCGGCAAGCCGGGTTATATCCCTTCCAAAATTATCTAATACAGGGGTCTTTGATTTTGGCTGGCTTGCAGCGCCTTTAGCTGAACGCTGCTGTTGTGAATAGGGCTTTCTTTCTTCATCAAATTCCTCACCTTCATCATCCTGGAAATCAGCTTTCGTATCCGTTTTTACATAACCCAGTTCATTTTTGAACATATCATAATCCACATCAAACTGGTTAAGTATCTGCGTAGCGATATTTTCTTTATTCTTTAGGATGGAAAGCATCAGGTGTTCGCTTTCTACGAGCGGGCTTTTATTTGCCTTAGCTTCAAGAACCGTTATCCTGATCACTTTTTCTGCCTGCTTGGTAAGCGGCAGTGAATTTATGTTTGCAATATTTTTACCGGTCTTATCT
>JACDBU010000150.1 GCA_013694745.1 Chitinophagaceae bacterium | reverse complement strand
TCGTATAACATTCAACCTAACCTGGAACTTGATTCAGTGGCCGGAAATATAAAACTAAAACCTTATGACCAGGTTTTCGTGAGAAAAAATCCAACATTCGAATTACAACAAAATGTTAGGCTGGAAGGACAAATAAAATACGAAGGTGTATACCCGCGGTTAAATAAATACGAAAGATTATCGTCGTATATCAGCCGTGCAGGCGGGTTAAAAGATAATGCAAATCTTGCAGGCGCTATTTTATACAGGAATAAAAATATTGGCATCCGCGATAATCCTTATGGAAAATCACATGCAACACAATACATAAAAGATTCTACCGGTGTTATTGTTGATAGCGTGGTATTTGACCCTTCTGAACCCGTTAGCATCGATATGTATAAAGCGCTTAAATATAAAGATTCAAAATATGATCTTGTATTGGAAGCCGGTGATATTATTTATGTGCCCGAAATAAATCCAATCGTAAGTGTAAAAGGCGCTGTACAATCCCCCATAAAAATTTATTTTGATAAAGAACATACAAACCTTGGTTATTATATTGACCAGGCCGGCGGTTTTGGTGTAAGGCCATGGCGTAAAAGAATTTATGTAACCTACGCAAACGGTAGAAGCCAGCGAACGAAAAATTTTGGATTTTTTCATTTTTATCCAAAGGTTGAAGAAGGCAGTATAGTTATTGTACCCGTAAAACCTGAAGGAAAAAGCTTTGCTGATTTTGCCTCGCAGCTTGCTGTTACCATTACACCGGCAATCATTACTTTTTTACTTTTTAAATTCCTGAAATAAATTAACCATAGCAGTGACAACAGCAGAACTCATCAGAAGGATCTTTAAAAAATGGAAGCGTAATTTTTTTATAATTATTCTGATGGGTATTCTTATTGGGGTACTGTTCTTTTATTATGCATACAAATCCCCGGTAATTTACACCGCCAGGGCAACCCTTTTTTCACTGAGCAGCAATAATGATATGCCAAGTGCATCGTCTGCGTTGAGTGCATTTTTGGGTTCAGAACCAAATAAAAATTTTAGCGATGACGCATCAGTCAATATAGTTGAAGTGGCGCAAAGTCGCACCACCAGTGATGCCGTGGCTACTACCCTGGTGCCTGCTATGGGAAATAAACCAATAGCATTGCTGGTTCTTGAAGATATAAACGATCACCGCGGTTTGTTCGAAGATAAAAAACAGGTGCCGCGTGGTAAGGATTCTCTAATTATGAAAGGTGGCGTTGTTTTAAGAGATAATGTAACTGCTATAATAAATAAAAATAATACACTGATCCTAACTTATTCCTGCAGGGATGAAGAGCTGCTAAAAGTTATAGCATATACATTCATTGATAAGATAAAGGATTTTTACATTGATCTTAAAAGAGAAAAGGCAAAACGTGATTATGAGTTTGCAACCAGCAAAGTTGATTCATTAAAAAGAGTAATGAATTCAAAAGATTATGTAATGATTGCTATGGATAAAAGAACATTGTTTACTAATACCAACCAGTTACAATACAAAGTTCCCTCTGAAAATTTAATGGCTGATAAACAATTGATCCGTAATCAATATTCACTTGCGGTGGGTAACCAGCAAACCGCAGCCTACAAACTTCAAAAAGAAACACCCGTTGTAAAAGTACTTGACAGGCCGGAGCCACCTTATGAGGTATTGCGTAAATCCAAAATATTATATGGAATTGGTGGCGCTATGCTGGGCACATTTTTAGCAGGATTATTGCTGATCACTGGCCTGCTGTATAATTATTTAAAAGGAGAAATAACGAAGACCATCTTTACAGAAGAAGTTTCCTCAACCACCACCACTACTGCATCCGTTTTATGATTTTCGGAAAATCCATTTCCCCATTTCCCTGAACGTTATTTTTTTCCCATACAGCAAAATGCCTGTACGGTAAATTTTTCCCGCCAGCATGGTAGTTAAAATAAAACCGGCCACCAGGGATAACATAGATATTGCTAATTGCCATAATGGTACACCTCCAGACGGGATACGTGCCATCATTACTATAGGTGAAGAAAAAGGGATCATACTTCCCCAGATGGCAATGGGCGAATCAGGCTTGCCTGCAGCAGTTGTCATGATAATGAAAGATAAAACAATAGGCATTGTTATGGGCAGCATCAGCGATTGTGCTTCCTGCGGATCTTCATTCACAACACTGCCTACAGCTGCAAATAATGCCGCGTAAAATAAATATCCCCCAATAAAATAAAATAAAAAACAGGGAATTATCAGTGCCCAGTTAGCCTGGGCAATTGAATTTTTGGCGCTCATGAAACCCATAGCCATGGAAGTATTGGCACTGCTCATTGCGCTATTAGCGGTTTGTGCATGCTGCAGTATATCATGTGGTAAAAACAAGGCTGCCATCGTGGAAAGGCCGATGATCAATATTATCCATATAATAAATTGTGTAAGTCCAACTGCTGCTATACCAATGATCTTTCCCATCATTAATTGAAAGGGTTTTACAGAACTTATAATAACTTCTGCTATGCGATTCATTTTTTCTTCCATAACACCACGCATTACGGCGGCACCATAAATGAACAGGGTAATATAAATGAGCATTCCGCTTCCGAAACCTATTCCATAAGCCAGTCCTGAATTTGAGTGCTCAATCTTATCTCCTTTCCTTATTACAGGGCTAAATTTATAAAGTGATTCTTCATCTATATCATTTATTGAATCCAATACTTTTTTGTCAATATTTTTTTCCAGGAAGGCCTTATTTTTTATCGACATATTTATCTGGTCTTTGATCCTTTCTTCAGCACCTAGCCCAAGTTGTTTATCCGAGGTAAGTGTGATAGAATCTTTGTCGGGACCATAATTTTTTGGTATCTCAAGCAAGGCGGAATATCCTTTGGTCTTATAATTGTTTGCATCAACATCTGAGGGATATTCGAATGTGATGTTATTATCATTCTTAAAATTGTTTTTAAAAATACCGTTGGCATCATTAACGGCTATGGTATGTTTATCCGTACTTTTCATTGAAAAATAAGTGGATGCGGCAACAAAGCCTACAAAGAAAAGCGGTAGCAAAATGGTGGAAAGAATAAAAGTTTTATTTCTTACCCTGGTAAGATATTCCCTCTTTATAATTATCCAGATCTTATTCATAGTAAAATTATTGAACTGTTTTTGGAAATGATCAAGAGCGGTTTTTGCCGCGTCGCGCCGGTTAACTAACCTGTTGAAACTCCCTGGATGTTTTAGTATCCTCCACTTTTTTAATAAAAATATCTGTAAGTGATGGAAGGATCTCGTTAAAAGAAATAATGCCGGCCTCCTGTTTCAAAAAATATTGAAGCACTGCTTCGGGAGTATACCCCTCTTTTATTTTTACAATGAGCGCATTATCTTCCGTGCTTACCACATCAAATGCTGCGCCCGCATTGTTTATGGGGGTAGCATCAAAACCTACCCTGAAATGATTTTCTTTGCAATCCTGTTTTATTTGTTTAACACTGCCGTCCAGAATTTTTTTTCCTTTGTTCACCAAAATAATATGATCACATATCTCTTCCACCTGTTCCATCCGGTGTGTGCTAAAGATTATGGTTGTGCCTTTTTTTGAAAGATTAAAGATCTCTTCTTTTATCAGGTTACTGTTCACGGGGTCCAGGCCACTGAAAGGCTCATCCAGTATCAGCAGTTGCGGTTCATGTAAAACGGTTGTTACAAATTGTAGTTTCTGGCTCATTCCCTTACTAAGGTCCTCCACTTTTTTATTCCACCAGGTTTGCATTTCGAATTTTATGAACCATTCTTTAATTTTTTTCATGGCATCATTCCGGCTCATTCCTTTTAGCTGTGCCAGGTATAGGGCCTGCTCACCAATTTTCATTTTTTTATATAAGCCTCTTTCTTCGGGCATATAACCGATCTTAAAAATATCCTCTGCTGCATTAAATTTTCTACCATTGAATATTATATTTCCGCTGTCGGGATAAAAGATCCCGGTGATCATCCGGAGTAAGGTTGTTTTGCCTGCACCATTTGGCCCTAGTAAACCAAAAATACTTCCGGCGTCTATCGAAAAACTAATATCATCTACTGCTTTTTGCGAAGCATAATATTTTTTTATATTTTGTAATTCGAGAATTTTCATAATTATTTAGCTGGTATTATTTGGTGGTTTGGTGATTTTGAAAGTAAGTATGGCGATGTAAATATCATTGAAAATTTATGAGCATGAATTATTTATTTAAAGATCCTCCCATTAGCACATTATCACATCAGCACCTTAACCCACCAACACCTTTGCCAGCTGATCTGCTATCCTTTCACCATCCATTGCAGCACTTACAATGCCGCCGGCATAACCTGCCCCTTCCCCGCAGGGATAAAAATTATTAATTTGCGGATGATGTAAACCAATGGGGTGCCTGGGGATACGAACGGGTGACGAAGTTCTGCTTTCAACTCCTACCACTACGGCTTCATTGGTGTAAAAACCTTTCATCTTTTTACTAAATAATTTTAACGCTGTCTTTAACCGGTCATTAATGAACGCAGGAAGTATATGATCAAAACCCGCTGCATGGATGCCAGGATTATAGGAACATTTTGGCAAGGTTGAAGAAACCTTTTCCTCACAAAAATCTATCATCCTGCCTGCCGGCGCAACAAATTTACCACCACCCGCATCAAAAGCTTTTTGTTCAATTAATTGTTGAAAATGCAGGAAGGATAAGGGATCTTTCACCGCATCCGTTTTTAAATAACCATTCTTTTTTAATTCCCGCAATGCATCAGGTAAATCAACCTGTACAACAATGCCCGAATTTGCAAAGGGATTATTTCTTTTTGAAGGACTCCAGCCATTCACCACAACTTCATTTTCATTGGTTGCGGCTGGGGCAATTATACCTCCCGGGCACATACAAAATGAGAACACGCCTTTATTATTCACTTGCTGTACAAGTGAGTAAGACGCAGGATTTAAAACAGCATAACCCGGGTAATTATCGTGATGAAAGTTGCCGTATTGTATCGCGTTTATCAATGATTGCGGATGCTCTATCCTTATTCCTAACGCAAATGGTTTTGCTTCTAATAAAATATTTTTATTTTGCAGCAAATAGAAAATATCCCTGGCAGAATGACCTGTTGCAAGGATACATGCATTAGCGGTAAATGAATCCCCATCAGTTGTTTCAACACTTGTAACTGTATTTTTTAAAATCGTAAATCCAGTAACTTTTTTTTCAAAAAGAATTTTACCGCCATGTTCAATAATGGTTTCCCGCATTGCTGTTATTATCCCGGGCAACTTGTTGGTGCCAATATGTGGATGTGCTTCGTAAGCTATGTTTTCATCTGCACCAAAGTGTATGAATAAATTAAGTATATTTTCTATGCTCCCTCTTTTACTGCTTCTGGTGTAGAGTTTCCCATCACTGTACGTGCCTGCACCCCCTTCACCAAAACAATAATTGCTTTCCGGGTTAATTATTCCGTGTTTATTTAATTGGGCAAGATCTCTTCTTCTTGCCTGTACATCTTTACCCCTTTCTAAAATAATTGGCTGAATGCCGTATTGTATTAATTTCAGGGCTGCAAATAATCCTGCCGGGCCTGCGCCGATAATGATAACTTTTTCCCGGGCCTGTGAAACATATTTAAATTCAAAACTTGATTTTTTTTGTGGTTGGAAAGGTTCGTTTACAAAAACAATCAATGTTACGTTTATCCTTATGTTTTTACTCCTGGCATCAACTGATGTTTTTACCAATGTGTATCCCTTAATTTCATTTATTTTTTTACCGAGATGGTCTGCAATAAATTTTTTTAGAACGCCGTCATTTGCAGTATGTTGAGGGAGCAGGGACAGGGTTATTTGCTGTTGCATTGAGCCAGGTTTTTATCCTGAGATCGTTGAAGTAATTGTATACAAGTATATTACACGGGAGCATAAATCACATACGTTAAAAAGGAAGGTCATCTACTGCTTCGGAGGAGTTGGAAGAAAATGTATCCAGGGGTTCTAAATGGTCATCATCAGATGAAGCTTCTTTTCCTGCCTGCAATATTTGCTCTATCCGCCATGCATCCAGGTTGGTAATGTAATTTATCTTACCATCCTTTTCCCATTTGCTTCCTTTAATATTAAAATACACTTTTATTTCATCCCCCAAATTCACCCTATCCACAATAGCAGTACGGTCTTGCACACTTTGAAATTTAATGTAATTGGTGATTGTGCGTCCATTAATATCTTCTGATTTTTCAACTACAAATTCGCGTGTCTTAAAAGTTTCGCTACGTTGAACAATATCATATTTGGCTATAAGCCTGCCGGTTAATTCGTATCCCATTTAAAAAAGATTTTGTTTAAAGATAGGCAAAGCAATCCTAAAAATTCTTTAAATAAGGAGATAAAAAATTACCCTAAAATAGATATTTTGGAGGAGATGTTTTGTTGTACCTTCCGAAAACTGAGTTCAATATTTAATTGTTTTTTGTGGTACGATAATGTCTGGTATTTTTTTTAATTTTTAAAAATAAAAAAATAAAAATGTTGCAAAATCCTATACTGTATTTAAATGCAAAAAACAAACTAATAAAAAATTTTTTTTTTAATAAATTATTTTGATATTCGCTGTCTTACAAAATAAATTTTGAGAAAAATAATTTTTGTAAAAAGCCCCTTTGTTCCAGCAAAAAATTCTCTTAAAATAACTAAAACGGCTTACGGTAGAAAATGGATAAAGCTTGCGAAAAAGTTTGGAACAATTGTCTCAAT
>JACDBU010000149.1 GCA_013694745.1 Chitinophagaceae bacterium | reverse complement strand
GCACAATACTGCTATGAGTTGGGTTGTCCAGAAAACAAATGCCCAAAGTATCAAAGTACTTTCAGCCCGCGAAACTCTTTTTACCAGTTTCTGTTGTAATTTTTCGGCGTCCTCTTTTGTAGCAAATGTTTTACGGAGTTCCTCTCTCCACAAGGTTATCTCTTTTGAGGTTGCATCAACTTTCGTCGAAACTTCTTTATTAATTTCCTGGTTGATATAAGTCATTATTTCCCCTGCTTCCTTTTCTCCTAAGCGCCGGGTAAGAAAGTTACGTATCTCCGATCCGGAAACTTCAAGAGGAGTGTCCATAATTTTTTGTTTAAAGTTTACGCCCTGTATTTTTTAATGATAACAGATGCATTATGTCCACCAAATCCAAACGTATTGCTTAAAGCCGCATTTACTGTACGGTGCTGTGCTTTATTAAAAGTAAAATTTAATTTAGGATCAAGATCAGGATCGTCGGTAAAGTGATTTATAGTGGGTGGGATAATATCTTTTGTTACGGCCAATATGCAGGCAAGCGCTTCCACAACACCGGCGGCTCCGAGGCAATGCCCGGTCATAGATTTTGTTGAGCTGATATTGAGATCATAGGCCTTATCGCCAAACACACTTAGTATGGCTTTTGTTTCCGCAATATCCCCGAGGGGCGTGCTGGTGCCATGGACATTGATATAATCTATATCAGCGGTTGTTAGATTAGCGTCTTTTAATGCAGCATGCATAACGTTCTTTGCGCCAAGGCCTTCTGGATGTGGGGCAGTAATGTGATGTGCATCAGCTGTAGCACCGCCTCCCGCAATTTCACAATAAATTTTTGCACCTCGTGCCAACGCATGTTCCAGTTCTTCCAAAACCAAAATACCAGCTCCTTCACCCATAACAAAACCATCGCGGTCTTTATCAAATGGACGGGAAGCGGTTTTAGGATCATCATTTCTTTCACTGAGCGCTTTCATGGCATTAAAGCCACCAACCCCGGCTTCACGGATCACCGCCTCACTTCCGCCACTTAAAATAATATCTGCTTTTCCAAGCCTGATGTTATCAAATGCATCTATGATAGCGTTCGTGCTGCTGGCACATGCACTAACCACCGCAAAGTTTGGTCCTCTGAAACCATATCGCATAGAGATTTGACCTGCAGCAATATCAAGGATCATTTTTGGAATAAAGAAAGGATTAAACCTGGGAGTGCCATCACCTCGCGCAAATTCCATAACATCATCCTGGAAAGTTGCGATACCTCCAATGCCACTGCCAAAAATTACACCCACCCTGTCAGGGTCAACATTTTCTTTGCTGATGCCTGCATCCTTTACCGCTTCATCACTTGCTACCAGCGCAAGTTGAGTAAAACGATCTATTTTACGGGCTTCTTTTCTTTCGAAGTAGTTGGTGGGTTCAAAATCTTTGACCTCACAGGCAAACCGGGTCTTAAATTTAGAAGTATCAAATTGCTTTATGAAATCCGCACCGGAAACCCCATTGGCCAAGCCTTCCCAATATTCGGGAACTGTTTTACCTAAGGGTGTAATAGCGCCCACCCCAGTTACAACAACTCTCTTTAATTCCATAAAGTTTGCCCGCAATGATTAAAAAAGATAATTACTTAGCGTGTTCTTCCAAGTAGGCTACCGCCTGGCCAACTGTAGTGATTGTTTCGGCTTGCTCATCCGGAATTGAAATATTAAATTCCTTTTCAAATTCCATGATCAGTTCAACGGTGTCCAAACTATCGGCACCTAAATCGTTAGTGAAAGAAGCTTCAGGAGTAACCTCAGCTTCATCAACACCTAATTTGTCAACAATGATTTTCTTAACTCTTGTTGCAATGTCTGACATGATAGTAAAATTTAGTTATATGCCACAAAAATATACTTTTTGTAATAAAAAAAAATAATAAGTACAGAGGCATATTATTGCTGCATTTTTAAAAATTCAGCATCTTCATTTTAGCCAAAAACCGGGCAATGTAAATGATACTTTTAATAACAATTTTTACCTCAAATCATATTAAACTAGTTCACATTCCTGGCTAAGTAAACTTTTGTTTTCTTTTTCAGGTTCACTGTTTCTAAAAAAAAATAAATATTGTATATTTATTCAGTTATCAAAGACCCCTCAAAGTTTATATGCCGATAAAACAAATAGATCATGGCACCAGGGAATACCAGCAAATGCTGGACCTGCGGAATGACATTCTTCGAAAGCCATTATCTATTACATTCAGCAAGCAGGAATTAGACAGAGAGAAGGAAGATATTTTGATCGGCGCTTTTGAAGAAGAGAAAATGCTGGGATGTTGCCTGCTTACAAAAATGGATAAAAAATGTGTTCGCCTGAGGCAAATGGCGGTTCAAAATAACCTGCAGGGAAAAGGAATAGGGGCAACCATGGTAAATTTTGCAGAAAATGTGGCACGGGATGCAGGCTATAAAAAAATGATAATGCATGCACGAAAATCGGCTATGCATTTTTATGAAAAATTCGGCTATAAAGTTACCAGCAAAGAATTTGAAGAGATCACCATCCCCCATTTTATAATGGAAAAAGATCTGTGCTGAGAAAATCTTAAAATTTATTTTTTATCCTGCTGTTCAGCATCTTCCTGGCTTCAGCCAGTGATTCTCCCTCAAATGCATCTTTTGGGATAAGGAAAAACGATCTTTTATCAAAATACAAATGAAAAAAATACGGGCTTTCGATCAGGCTGCCAAATGCCGTCCAGGCCCAGCTTTTACTGCCTCTTTCATTTTCTAAAAAAATATGATGGTCTTCTAAACTCACTTTAAAATGATCTTTGAAAGTGGCGGATTTTTTATAGATCATATTGGGCAGGATAAACCAGAAGGCTATCATCAAACAAAACCATAACACAGAACTTACTAAAAAAGCCAGGGGAGATATTTTGTGAAAGAAAAAAAGTGCGGCTGAAACGATGGCAAAAACATTCACTAAAATTATCATAAACTTTATTTCACGACGGGTAATGAAGTGATACCGCAACGCTTGTAAAACTTTACGTTTGTTATACGTAAAAAGAGTAGAAGTCATTTTGCGAAGGTATATGCAATTATATAAGGACAGGGTGAAGGGTTACAAAAAAATTTTATTTGATCGTGCAGCAAATAAGGCACAGTCCATATTTTATGATATTCCGCCGCTTTGCATTTGTGACCTGATCTTCACAAACCACATACATATTTTGGTATTTACAGTATAAAATATTTAGCTTTAGTAACTCTAAAACATCTTATGAAAAAAATTCTCTTTTTCCTCCCTGTTTTATTTTTTGCAATAAATATTTTTTCACAGCCGCAACCGCTGAACCTTCCGAAAGATGCTAAAGTACAAGGTTCCATTGTTGACATGAAAAGCAAACAGCCACAAAATAATGAACTCATTGTTTTTAAAAGCCGCAAGAATGGGAATGAATACCAGGCTCTGAGCAATGAAACAGGTATATTCACCACCAGGCTGGCGGCGGGCGATAAGTATGATATTTTTATTATGGGCTTTAAGGATTCAACCAGTTATAATGTATTGGATATCCCTGCCCTTGGTCCTAACTCTTATTATAAAACCCCCTTCAATGTTAACATTGAATTTGATCCCCCAAAAACATTTGTTTTGGATAACGTGGAATTTGATTTTGGTAAAGCTACGTTACGCCCTGAAGCATATAAAACCTTAGATGACCTGGTGGATTATTTGAACCGCAAAACCAATGAACACATAGAACTGGGCGGACATACAGATAATGTTGGTTCGGAGCCAAAGAATAAAATACTCTCTCTTGAAAGAGCGAAATCGATTGTTGCTTACCTTGTTTCCAAAGGGATATCAAACGACAGGCTTCTTGCTAAAGGCTATGGATCGATGGAGCCGATCGAAGAAAATACTACAGAAGCCGGGCGCCAAAAAAACCGGAGAACAGAGGTTAAGATATTGGAGTAGATTTAGTGGCGAGTGCGGAGTAGAGAGTGGCGGTTTGCTTATTGCCAATTGATTGGTAATTCGTGCAAATTTGTGTAATTCATGGCCCTTCTTTAATTTGTGTTAATTAATAATACGATGCCTGCACTAAAAATATTTACCTGCATTATTTTGTCATCTTTTTCCCTTGCAGGTTTGTCGCAAAATAAAAGTGGATTGATAAGCGGTCCCTGGGCAGGGAATGTTGAATTGCGAAATGCCACCATCTGGGCAGAAGTAACACCCGAAGTAAAGAGTGTTTCAGTAAAGTATTATCCTGTAGATAAATCAGCGCCGATCAAAACCGTTGATTACAAAGGTGAACTCGGTAAAGATTTTGATCCTGTAAAAATTGAGCTCGATGGTCTTGATATGAATACGGTATATCAATATTCATTGTTAATAAATGGCAGGCAGATAACCTTTTCATATCCCTTACAATTTACCACTAAGGATCTCTGGCAATTTAGAAAACCTGCTCCTGATTTTACTTTTTTAAGTGGTAGCTGTTCTTATATGAATCAGCCTTTATACGACAGGCCAGGCAAGCCCTATGGCGGTGATTCTTCCATTTTTGAAACCATGGCAAATACGAAAGCTGCATTTCATTTATGGCTCGGAGATAACTGGTATACGCGTGAGGTTGATTTGGATTATTCGTGGGGTTTAAATTATCGCGCAAGTCACGACAGGAGATTGCCTATACTGCAAAAATTTATGGCAAGTATGCCACAGTACGCAATTTGGGATGATCATGATTATGGGCCAAATGATGCAGGTAAAAGCTATATTTTAAAAGATGAAAGCCGTAAAATTTTTAAAAATTATTGGTGCAATCCAAGTTATGGCGAAGAAGATAAAGGCATTTATACCAAAGTGAGCTATGGAGATGTTGATATTTTTTTAACCGACGACAGGTATTTCAGAAGCGAGGACAGGATTGCAGACAGTATAAACGGTCAGCCTAATACAAGCAAATTTTATTTTGGAAAAATGCAGATGGAGTGGCTGAAGAACGCATTATTATTTAGTACGGCAACCTTTAAAATTATAGCCACCGGCAGCCAGGTTTTAAATCCATTTTCAGAATTTGAATGCATGCGGCATTATACCGCGGAATACAATGAACTTATGAATTTTTTGGCTGCCGAAAAAGTTGGTGGTGTGATCTTTTTTACCGGGGATCGCCATCACAGCGAAGTACTGGAGCAAAAAAGAAGCAGCCTTTATTCTTTGTATGATGTAACCATATCGCCCTATACATCCGGCATCGGTAAAGTAAAGGGGCCCGAGCTCAACAACCCGGTTAGAGTGCCGGGCACACTTGTTGAAGCACAAAATTTTGGGAAGATAACGGTTACGGGTAAGCGTAATGAAAGATTTTTGAAAGTGGAGTTCATTGGGCTAAAGGGGGTTAAACTTGGGGAATGGAGCGTAAGCGAAAAAGACTTAAAGAAAGGCGCATCAAAAAATGAAGAGTAACAACTTATGGATATAATACAGTCAATTAAAGAAAAATTTATTTCGTTGTATGGGCAGGAACCATTTTTAGCACGCTCCCCCGGGCGAATAAATTTAATAGGTGAGCATACCGATTACAATGATGGTTTTGTGCTTCCCGCAGCAATTGATAAAGCGATTTATTTTGCTGCTATTGCCCGTGAGGATAAGGAGATTAATTTATTCGCCTACGATCTTAATGAACATTATCATGGCACTATAGACAACCTTGTTAAAAGCGGTCAGCACTGGCCCGATTACATCCTGGGTTCCCTGCAGCAGTTGCAATTAGCCGGGCATAAGCTCAATGGTTTTAATGCAGTGATAGGGGGTGATGTACCGTTAGGAGCAGGCTTATCTTCTTCAGCCGCGGTTGAGTGCGCTTCGCTTTTTGCATTCAGTAAAATTTTTAACCTGCAGGTGAGCAAGCTAACAATTGCTAAAGACGCACAAAGAGCAGAGAATGATTTTGTTGGTGTACGATGCGGTATAATGGATCAGTTTGCCAGCGTGTTTGGTAAAAAAGATCATGTGATAAAACTGGATTGCCGGAGCCTGGAATATGAATATTTACCTTTTAAATTGGACAATATAAAAATTGTTTTGTTTGATACGCATGTAAAACATTCACTGGCATCGTCAGAATATAATTTACGGAGAGAGCAATGCGAGGAAGGCGTTATATTATTAAAAAAACAACATCCGGAAATAAATAGTTTGCGTGATGCCACACAGCATATGATAGATGAAATAATTAAACCTGTTGACGAGGTGATTTATCGCAGGTGCTCTTATGTAGTGCAGGAAATTGCACGCCTGCAGGCTGCCTGCACAGATCTTAAAGCAAATGACATGATAGCTTTTGGTAAAAAAATGTATGAAACCCATGCCGGGTTAAAGAACGATTATGAAGTAAGTTGCAAGGAACTGGATTTTTTGATAGATTATGTAAAACCCAATCCGGGTGTATTGGGTGCAAGAATGATGGGCGGGGGATTTGGTGGCTGCACCATCAACCTTATAAAAAATGATGCGCTTAAAAAACTGGAAAGCGAAATTGTTCCGGCATATAAAAAAGCAAATGACCTTGATTTGAAAATATATGAAATGCAGATTGAAAATGGCACTGAGGGTATATCTGTTATGCAGTAAATAATTAAAAAGATTTTTTATGAAACTCGAGCTAATTGATTATTGTATTATCGGTATTTATTTCCTGTTTGTAGTAGGCATTGGCATAATGTTGAAGAAGAAAGTAAAGACGGGAAATGATTTTTTGATGAGCAATCGCAGCATTCCTTTATGGATAACCAGCCTGGCTTTTATTTCTGCAAACCTGGGCGCACAGGAAGTTTTAGGCATGGCTGCAAATGGTGCTAAATATGGATTATATACGGTTCACTTTTACTGGCTCGGGGCTGCAGTTGCCATGATCTTCCTCGGCATTTTTATGATGCCATTTTATTATGGCAGCAAGGCCCGAAGCGTACCCGAATATTTAAAACTGCGCTTTGATGAAAAGACCCGCACATTTAATGCGTTAACGTTTGCAGTGATGACCGTTTTTTCGTCCGGCGTTTCATTATATGCCTTGGCCATGCTGATGCAAACCGTTCTGGGATGGGATTTCAGTGTTTCTATCTGGCTGGCGGCTTTCATCGTTTTGGTATATACTTTTTTAGGCGGCTTAACGAGTGCAGTATATAACGAGGTGCTTCAGTTTTTCCTTATCGTTCTTGGAATTGCACCGCTTGTTTATATTGGGTTGATAAAAGCCGGAGGAATCCAGGGCATAATTCATAACGTGGAAAATGCCAAATTACATGTGTGGAAAGGTATGGCTCATGCTTCCACAAACCCGATGGGTGTGGATGCGGTAAGTTTAATTTTTGGATTAGGCTTTGTGCTTGCATTTGGTTATTGGTGCACCGATTTCTTAGTGGTACAGCGGGCTATGATATCACGTAATTTAAATGCCGCGCAGCGAACGCCCATCATTGCTGCAGTTCCAAAAATATTAATGCCGGCAATTGTAATTTTACCCGGAATAATTCTTCTGGCGTTGCAGGGACAGTTCACCGGGTTTGAATTGCCGCATAATCCATCGGGGCAGGTTGATTACAATATGGCATTGCCTACGTTACTAAAAAATTTATATCCAAATGGAATTTTAGGGGTAGGCATTACCGCACTAATTGCATCATTTATGTCGGGCATGGCTGGAAATGTTACGGCATTTAATACCGTATGGACCTTTGATATTTACCAGGCACACATCAAAAAAAATGCCTCAGAAAAACATTATTTATCAGTTGGAAAAATGACGACTGTGGTGGGAATTCTTTTATCTGTATTGACCGCTTATGTTGCAAGGAGTTTTAATAGTATTATGGACCTTTTGCAACTTGTTTTCAGTTTTGTGAATGCCCCATTATTCGCAACTTTTTTCCTGGGAATGTTCTGGAAAAAAACCACCAGTCATGGTGCATTTTGGGGATTACTTAGTGGAACCGGCGCGGCCGCCCTTACCTATGGTCTTACAACTGCTGAAGGCAAAGGTGGCTGGATAGCAAACCTGCATACATTTTACTCAGGCACCAGCCAGGCTTTCAACATTGCCTCCGTTGCCTTTGTGGTATGCTTTATTGTTACGGTAATTATCAGTATGCTTACCACGCCAAAACCGGAAGAGCAATTGCGGGGTTTGGTTTATAGTTTAACGCCAAAGCAATATGAAAAAACAAAAGTATGGTATAGAAACCCGCTGTGGCTGGGCATCCTGGTGTTGATAGCAACTTTAATTTTAAATATCATTTTCTATTAAATAATACATCATGAATAAATTATTTGATCTCCGTTTTGTAATAGGCATATTTTTTTTAGCGGTTGGTTTGTTATTACTCATCTATAGTTTTGTTAGTGATGTAACACATAACATCAACCGCTGGTGCGGAATTATATTCATAATTTTTTCACTGGTTATGCTGTTTCTTTCACTAAAAAAAGAAAAAGAATTTGTAAGCGAAACAGAAACAAAGGGGAACGAACCGGGGCAGTAATAATTCCATACAATAGCAGTAAATTCCCGGAAATACTTTTCGTTTTTTCACACATTCATTTACTTTCCGTACAACTTAAACTATGCATCGCTTTTTTGTTGATCCCAACATAGCAAGGGCCAAAACGCTGCACACCGATTTTTACCAGGATGCTGATCTTTTTGAATTATCAAAACAAAAAATATTTTCACCGGCATGGCAATTAATTGGGGATACAGGCAGCATAAATAAAGCCGGGAGTTGTTATCCGGTTACTTTGCTTGAGAATTACCTTGATGAACCTTTGTTGCTTACCCGGGATAAACTGGATGAGTTGCATTGCCTTTCGAATGTTTGTACGCATCGGGGAAATATTCTTATCACCGAGCCATGTACGGCTGCAAACATAAGGTGCAAATATCATGGGCGCATGTTTAATCTTAATGGAGATTTTATTTCAATGCCTGAATTTAATGAAGTTGAAAATTTTCCGACGGCTGAGGACAACCTCGTGCATTTACCATTATTTAAATGGAATACATTTTTATTTACAATCCTGAAACAACAATACCACGCTGAAATATTTTTTCACGACATGATGAAAAGAGTGGGTTGGATGCCATTGAATGATCTGGTATTTCGTGCCGATCTTAGTCATGTATATGAAGTAAAAGCGCACTGGGCTTTATATTGCGAAAATTACCTGGAAGGTTTTCACATTCCATTTGTACATGCTGATCTTAATGCTGTAATTGACTATGGAAATTATACAACAGAATTATTTCGTTTTTCGAACCTGCAGCTTGGTCTTGCAAAAGATGGGGAAGATTGTTTTGATCTGCCAGCACATTCACAGGATTTCGGAAAAAATATTGCGGCATATTATTTCTGGGTGTTCCCGAATATGATGTTCAATTTTTATCCCTGGGGAGTATCAGTTAATATAGTAATTCCCCAAACGGTTGGTATAACAAAAGTAAATTTTCTAACATATATGCTGGATGAATCAAAATATAAAAAGGGTGCGGGCAGTGATCTTGATAAAGTTGAAATGGAGGATGAGGCCATCGTACAAAATGTTCAAAAAGGGATTCGTTCATCTTTTTACAAACACGGGCGGTATTCAGTTAGCCGTGAAAAAGGAACGCATCATTTTCATCGCCTGATCTGCGAATATCTGAATACATAAATTAAAATAGATCTTTATCACCACCTCCCGGTGCGGATCCCCTGTTGTAAATTTTTTATTTAGCTTGGGTATATGTAGGATAGGAATTATATATTGGCAAGGTAAGTGTGTATGATAATATACTTGAGATTTTAAGGATCATTACATATACAAAAAACTATAAAATGGAAACAGCTGAAGTATCAACTAAAACAAAATGGGGTATAGACCCAACACACAGTGAGATCGGTTTTAAAGTTAAACACCTGATGGTAGCAAACGTGAGAGGCACATTCAAAGAATTTGATGCAAGTATTTACGCAACAGGCCAGGATTTTATGACCACTGAAATTGACTTTTGGTTAAACCCGGCATCTGTAGATACACGTGATGAAAAACGCGATGCCCATCTCAAAGGCACAGATTTTTTTGATACAGATAATTTTAAGGAGATCAATTTTATTGCTAACACATATGAAAGTGTAGACAATGATGGAAGTTATGAATTGTATGGCGATCTTACCATAAAAGGAATCACTAAAAGAATAAAATTAGATGTTGAATTTGGAGGTGTGGTTAAGGATCCCTGGGGAAATGAAAAAGCTGTTTTTGAGATCAATGGAAAATTAAATCGTAAAGACTGGGGGCTGGTGTGGAATGCTGCGTTAGAAACCGGGGGCGTTTTATTAAGCGAAGATGTTTGGATAAGCTGCGAAGTACAGCTGGTAAAGCAAACATGACCTGGTGACATGTTTTTTCTTCTAATAAAAATTTGAATTCGAAATATAAAAACCGATATCAATTATGAGTCGTTTGTAATGATAACTGTGTCGAAAATGCATAGAAAATACAAGTTGAAGATTGTTCGCTAACGCATATAAGCTGAACATATAAAAAGCCACTTGTGCTGAAAGTGGCTTTTATCTAAAGAACCCGCTTTTATTTACATTTTATCATGCATCGATTTACGCATTTTCATCTTAGTCATTTTTCCATGCATACTCATCATATCACCGTCTTTCATCATCATAGTTTTACCATTTTTCATTTTTACACTTCCGTCCATCATAACCATTGTACCATTGCTTAATTTCATGTCTTTGTCCATCATCATCATTTTGCCACTTTTCATCATCATCATCTTACCATCTTTCATCATCATGCCATCTTTTTTCATGGCCATTTTGTGATCCATTTTGTGATCCATTTTGTCCATCTTGTCTTGTGCAAATACACCTGAGCTTAATGCAAATGCTGTAACTAAAATCAATAATTTTTTCATAATTAAAATTTTATGGCTTCCATAGCAAGCTAATGGTTACCGGTTAAAAAAGAAGTGTTTTATAAATATTCCATTTGTTATTATCACAATAAAGTTTTTGTCAAAGCAAGAGATCCTTTCTCGCCTGACTATATCTATACTGTGTTTCTTTGTTTAAAGTTTTGCCCAGTGGTATAAGAAGCTTTTAATGCCTCGCCTGCGGTGAATATTGCTGCACTTATGAATAATACATCCTTCAAAAGAAACTGGCCTGCAGACGAAGGTCACGGAAAACCGTAGCCTGGTTGCCATACACCAGGTGTAGTAAACACAAAAGTGAGCGTAAGAAGGAACATAATAATTGCACCCACACTGCCAAAATACGATGCCTTGGGAGCATCAGGTTTTATGGCAATTAAAATTGCAAGTAGAATTTCAATAGTGCCTATCACTTCAGCGAAACTTTGCACAGACATCATGTTAGCCAGCCATGCCAAAAGAGGGCTGTTTATTGCATGCTCGTGTACACCCATTGCCTCATAAGCGGTAAACTTTAATGAGCCTACCCATAACAAAACAATTACAAGAGAATACCGGATAAGAACCGCTCCAAGCCGTTCAAGTTTTGCTCCCCTATCGTCCTGAATTAGTGTCGTCATAAAATTTATTTTTTATTTGTAAAATGATAAAAAGCCGATCAATAAAGTTTTGCTCCACAAATCAAAAGATCTTTTGTAACTATTTCAACTGATTAATAAACCTAAGGCAACTATCATTGGAAAACTAAGAGCTTATTACATGTATTTATTTTAATAGATTTTAATTAAAGGATCTCATCTCTCCCAAAAGGCTTCATATATTTTTTTTATATAATAGTGTCTTATCCCAAAAAAAAAGTTGGGTTTTTACAATTAAGATGATCACAATAATAATACCCCTTTTTATTTGCCCAAGTTATTTTTATCAAATCCAGTTAATCCCATAAAAGCTACCTGATCACTTGTTTTTCCTGCAACAGATGGAATAAAATATGGAGAAGACGGAATTTCTGTTAAGGCACCGGTGCTTTCATTTCTTCTGAATGTTGATATAGAGTGGCTTTGAAAAGCGCCGGATACAAATAAATAACCACCGGCTTCATGTATATCTTTAGTATCAATGCGGGGTACTCCGCGGCGAATAACATAATTTGGATTTAACGACACGGATAATTTATCATCTGCACCAATATCAAAACTGCTTACCGCATTGCTTGTAAAACTTGCTACATGAAACTTTCGTTTATCAAGGCTAACCCATGTCCAGCAGGCCTCATCGTTTCTATCGCTTGTACCAAAGTTTTGAATTTTTGCTGCAGTGTTGCCATCATGCACGGTAACGCTGTTGGCTTCTTTTGAAGAATGAAGATTAAAATTGGCCATGTAAACATACTTGTCGTTAGGGCTCCATGATATGCCGATATTTCCTGAAACTCCTGTTTCCTGGTACAAACCTGTTTGTGTTAAATTGCCGGCAGAAAAATTATAGATGTATAATCTTCCAGGCTTTTGCAAAGTAAGATCAGCATCAGGCGCATCAAAATGTGGTATGCCCCATGTTGAAAGGGCAACTTTTGTTCCTGTGGAATTAAATTCAACCGTGCAGGGTCCGCCATTAGTTCCATCGGAATAAGTGGCGCCAATATTATGGAAGCTCAACAAACCGTTAGATTGGTTAAACGTAAACACAACCATATTGCGTAACGGGGTTGTTACTACAGGAAAGCCAAATGCCTGTGGCGGATCTTTTTGATAATTAGGATTTGCATATTGGTTTCCTACCAATATCCAATTGGTTCCATTAATAACTTTAGAAGCTATTGAAACAGCACGAACACCATGTGAATCTATATTATCCATCCCGTGTGTAAAGGGATTTTGATCTACCTGTGATAATTGCCCGTTTGCTTTATTGATCTTGAAAACAGAAATGCTGCTGTTAACAGGATTGCCACCAGCATTAACGGCAAGCAGGTATTCCCCAACAATTCTTAGTGCCCACTCATGATCAAAATCTCCTTCAGCCGCATCGCCAAAACCGCCTGTTGAATAAGGCGATTTGTTTATTT
Organism: Chitinophagaceae bacterium; assembly: GCA_013694745.1. Classification (GTDB taxonomy): domain Bacteria; phylum Bacteroidota; class Bacteroidia; order Chitinophagales; family Chitinophagaceae; genus Ginsengibacter. Next base: position 12,141 of record JACDBU010000149.1, on the reverse strand, counting down.
CATTTACCGTACCATCATTATGCCGTGCTACAGCAATGATAGCATTGCCAGAAGATGAATTGGTGCTGGTATATATGTATCCGGTATTATTGTTTCCATTGTCACCGGCATTGTCATTATTTTTTTTAAAAGAAGGGTCATTATTCTGATCAAAACCTGGCTTAACTTCTTTTTTACAGGAGAAAAAAAGCGATGTCATTAATGCGATTAGAAATACTTTTTTCATTTTTTATATTTTATTTGTTAAGGAATCTATTTATTTATTACATAGTCAAACCCGGCAAGCCCTTGTGGTGAAGTATAAGGAATAGCTTTTGTATCAATTTTATTTAGCTTTCCACTCTCTCCATTAACCCTGTAAGCGATCAGTTTGGAAGCATTAGGATATATCTGGTAAAAATATTTTCCATCGGGGCTTAGCCAGCTATCATTTGGCCCGCTTGATACTACTTTGTCAAGCGCTTTAAATGTTCCGTCGCCGGGTACAGCTTCGGCAGCGGGGTCTTGCTGCACGCTTATGCTTCCATTGTCTATTTTAAAAGTAGATACATAGCTATATCCAAATTCTGTCGTATATACGTGCCTGTTATCTGGCGAAATTTGTATCCAGCAAAGTTCGGATGGCATGCCTATTTGCTGGTTAATCATCACTACTGGCGAGCAGGTTACTTTACCCAATGCATCAATAGTGCACATAGCAATGCCTCCAGAGGCAGCATAGCTGTTTATAAATGTATTATTGCTGCCATGCAGAAATGCAAGATCAAACCCGGCGGCCCCGCCTGCATCCTGAAAAGTAGCTGTACCAAGGCTTCCATCTGCATTTACCGGGAAAACAACCAGGCCGTCTTTATCAACCATATTGGCAACAACAACAATTGGAGTGCCATCCGGATTCTTTCCGGGCCGCTGGTCAAATAAATTATTTACCATTAAAAATTTATTATCCGGGGTGAGAACTATCTCAGTTGTTACCCTATGCTTTTCCCCAATGTTTGCTGTATAAGAACCTGGCTTCTGTGTAAGCATTCCGTTATTTACCGAAAACATGTGAATATGATCTGGCCCAAATGCATGACATACATACAACGTATGTGTGTTCTCTGCATAAGCAAGGCTTTTTGCTGTGCCGCTTTTACCACTCACAGGCTGGCCGGTGGGCTGCACATCAATTAGTGTAAGCGAGCCGTTATCAGCTACTTTAAAACTGGAAACAGAATTATTGCCTCCGTTAGTAGTGAACAACCATTTGTTATCAGCGGTAAGAATTATACTTTTTACTCCTTCAAAAGCATTGGGCTGATTTGGCTCATCGTAGATGGGTTTATAGGTTCCGGAACCCGCTCCACCCGTAGCTATTCTTTGCACTTCCGCAAGATTGCCATCATTCATTCTTGCGTATTGAATAATCTCATTTTTAATTCCGTTTGTTTGCATGTAAAGGGTGCCTGTTATTTTAGAGTCGTGCCTGTCCCCTTTTTTGCACGCTGTTAGCGCAAACGTAACTGCTAACACAATTAGCGGAAACATAAAATTCTTCTTCATGGTGTTTAATTTAAATTGGTTAAGGTTGATTATTATTTGTTTTTCCTTTATCAGAATTTGTATCTAATCCACTCAAAAATTCAATCATGTCTTCTCTTTGCGATTTATCTTTTATGTAGAAAGGATGTGGGGATTTTCCCCCTCTTTGCGGATTTAATAATTCGTCGAGGCTTTTTACAGAGCCATCATGTAAAAAAAGAGTCGTTCTGTCAAGGTCGAGCAGCAGGGGCAAACTAACACCACGTGGTTCGCCATGATCACTTGCATCTATCACTACCATTTTATCATCGTAGTTGCCGGGCGAGTTAATGATGGGACTTTGTTTTGCATCGCCACGCATTCCTGCAGGTTGCGGATTATAACCAGGCCATAATGTTTTTAGATCTACCAGTTTGGCATTAACAGGTTTGCCTTGATCAACATTGTGGCAACCGGTACAACTTTGTCTGAATAGTGTACGGCCGCGGGCTGCCCTTTCTTTATTAACCTTTGCTCCGGCTGGAGCCTGCAAAGAAAAAGCGTAAGCCGTCAAATCTCTTAACTTTTGATCATCCACACGCCTGCCTACAACGTTATGTTGTTCCCCGGTTTTGCCTATCATCTTTGCCTGCACATAAGGATAGCCGGTTACACCTGTCTCTGCAAGAATCTTTTTATAATCTTCATACACTTTTATTCCGGCCTGCCCTGCTCTTTGGAACAGAAGCTCTCGCCCCTGGGGTGTTGCCATAGTGCTCATATCTAAATTAGATGTGTAAGAAGAATTGCTGATATCTTCAAACAAAGGATTTTCACCCGAACTACTGTAAGGGGCTGCAAGATCCTGGCGAAAAAGCGGAACATTTTTAACGGAGTTTCCAATTCCATCATGTGTTTCATCGAAGGTTCCTACAGGGTAATTAGCAGGGTTTTCCAAATAGGCATCTATCTCTGCTTCGGTTGATTCAGCATTAATTCCTTTTACAGATCGCCCGGTAGTTTTGCCCTTATTTATCAACTGCATGTTTACATAATAGGCTCTTGAATTTTGCGCCGTAGCCAGCAGTTTGCCTATATTAAAAGTAAGAGGGGCAAGCCCGTCAATGCGTCTTCCGGCAGTACCGCCATCGGGCATATTGAAAGCATACTTATCGGTAACGGTGTGGCATATTGCACAACTAACCCCCACCATATCGCCTTTCATAATATCTATTTTACCATCCTTGTTACTGTCTTTTGGTACTACTCCAATAACGGCGTTTTCATTTATCAGCTTTTCTGTGATCATAGGGTTATTTAGCAAAGGCGCATTTTGTAAAGAGAGGTCGGTTTTAAATTCTGCTTCTAGTGCTTTTCTCAATTCGGGGTCAACAGCTTCCATGTCAAATTGTAAACCTATTTCCAGCATTTTCTTTGGGGTTACTTTCTTTTCGGCCATGCCTTGCTGCATACGCATTGCATTAAACCAGAAACCTTCGTTGCCGAATGTTTCAAATCGAAAAATTTCTTTTCCTCTTGCTATATCGCCCAGGGGTTGTAATGCTGGTTTCTGGATATCTACAGGCCCATCGCTACCCAATGCTTGAGGGGATGCCTGGTTGTTTTTAGAAGAATTGCATGAATCGAATAACAAAACATTACAAAATACCAAACAGAAGAGCGCTGAAATAACGAGATGCGTTTTTCCTATTTTCCATTTTTTGCAAACTGAAGAAGCAAAGGAAATTATTTGAGGGTAAATTCGATTTAATAAATTCATAAAAAACCTATTTTATGATGATGGAAAGTATTCACTGAATCCTTTGTTTAGATTATTTAGAATGATTCTTTTCGGCTGCATCACCTGTGCTGACTGTGTTGTAGGGTGAACCAGGAAGAGTTTGTCATAATTTTTAATAAAATATAATTGCAAAACATCTGTAATGATATACTTACATTCCAATCGTCATTACATCAGGATCGGGGGCGCTCATATTGCTGCTAAACATTAATTTTTTCATGTACTCTCCCTTATTGCCTTTCATAGCATTCATAATATTTTCTCCATACGCTTTTCTTGCTTCTTCAACCGTTTTTGTGCCGGTTATAATATCGTAAGCAAGATTTAATGCCAATAAATTATTTTCTTCTTTATCACAACGGGCAGAAATTGTTCCCTGTGTTCTGTCAACATTTATGCTTCCATCAAATTTGCCTAACTCAGTAAATTTTTCAGGTGATACTCTATAGTTGATACATTGTTCCATACAATCCTTATGCATTTTTGGAAAATTATGTGTTGATTCTTCTTTGGAGACTATTGTTCTTTTCCATACACCGTTATTATTCCATACAAGCATTGTTGGTGTTGCTTCATCAGGCTTGCCGTATTTATCCATCATTTCTTTTGCTGCCATTTGAGAAGACATAGGCCAGCTTTTCATTTCAGCCATGTCCATCTTCATCTTCATTTTATCATCTTTCATTTTCATTTTAGAAGAAGAATTTTTCATTTTGTCAGCTGACATATCATCCTGTGCTTTTACAGTATTTGATATACACATTATTCCCGCTACTGCTATCATTGCAATTGCGAGAGATTTTATATTTTTTTTCATTGTTATTATTTTATTGTAATTGTTATAAAAATTTTAAGATTTACAAAGCATAGTCCATGAATATTAATGACAAATTACGGAGGGGAAGAAAATTATTATAAGATGATCTTTTTTTTAAAATTATTGCGGCAGGAGTGTGATTATAAAACAAGTATACCTACATGTTTTATTATATATCACAGAAGTATATCGTTTATATACTATAAATATCTACTTCTTTTTAAAAAAAATTTCAAGACAAGGTGAGTAAAGGAATACCCGTAGAATAGGAAGAAAATAACCGGGACGTAATTGTAACCTATGGTTAGTTATTTAGTTTTATACGCTTGCATCACGATTATAAATTGTCATACTAAAAGTGAAAGTATTTAAACTATTTTGAGTCCAGGCTGTTAAAGATGCGTTATGTAAATAAAGTATTTTTTTAACTATAGCGATCCCCAAACCCGATTTACCGGGGAGATTAATATACTCTTCATTATCGTTTACGGGTGCGTTGATCCAATCAAGCAAGCCAGCAGGCAACGGTGTGCCAGGGTTTTCAATTGTAAAGATCAGTTTATTGTTTTCAACGCTTAGTCCTACTTTTATTACGCCATTTTCCGGCGTGTTCTTTACAGCGTTATCAACAAGGTTTTGTATAACTCTTTCCATAAGGCTTACGTCGGCATTGATCCATACATGATACTGGCATTGGGCGCATTTTAATATCTCGTTTTTTGCTGCTGCTTTTAATTGAAAGGTGTTAACTGTTTCCTGAACTATTTCAGAGAGTACAAAAGGTTCTTTATTGATTTTAAATTCAGGGAACTGCATTTTTGAAATTTCAAATAAGTGCGTAACCATGTGCTCAACCTGCAAAGTTTTTTTCAAAATCATTTGTAAGTAATCATCCTGTTCTTTATCCGTTATACTGCCATCTTGTTTTTTTATCTGTAAAGTTTCTGCATATCCTCTTGCAATTGAAAGTGGTGTTCTTAGATCGTGAGATATGTTTGCAATAAAATCTTTTCTTTCAATTTCTGAAAGCTTAAGCTGGCTAATGTTATAGGTTAACAGATCAGCCATTTTATTAAATGCCAGCGAAACCGGCGCCAGTTCAGCATTATCCTTTACTGCAAACCTTGCTGTATAATCTCCATTCTGAAATTTTTCAAGCACACCAATCATACTTTGAAAACTTTTTTGCATTCTTTTTATATACAGCAAACTAAAAAGAATTGATACTATTATTATGAAACAAAAAGCTTTAATGGCAAGATTGCTAACATGACTACTGAAGAGCATATCACTAACAGTTCGATACTCATTACTGCCTAAAATAACATAGATGTAACCATATTTTTTAGTACCATTTTTAACTTCAGAGGCAGAAAATATTTTTGGATATGCCGGGTCTCTCGGGTCGGGTGCCTTTATATATTCCTGCCCTTTGGAAGCAATATATTTATCAATATTTTTTAATGCTACTTTCCAAAGTTTGATATCTTTTGTAGGTCCATAAAAATCCAGCACATTACCGGTAGTATCTAAAAAATAAACTTCTGCGCTTGGGCTTATTATCATTGCATTTTTAAAAACCGAATCTGCTTTGCGCTTATTAATTTCTGTGCCATCGTAAGGGGAGGCAAATTTTACAATGTGAGCTGCAACATCTTTATTTAATAATTGTGTGCTGGCAAGGTGAAAGTGAGTGGTAGCATAATAAGTTAAGCCCATGAACAACACCCCGAGAACTGTTATTAATACAAAAACCAAAATGCTTATGCGCCTGAAAATGTTGAAGTTTTTTTTTCTCATTCTGTAAATCGATAGCCCGTTCCCCAGGATGTTAAAATGTATTCCGGATACGTTAAATTTGTTTCAATTTTTATCCTCAACCTGTTTATGTGTGCGGTGATGGTGTGTTCGTAACCTGCAAATGTTAAGCCCCAAATTTTGTTCAGCAATTCTTCCCGAGTAAAGGTTTTACCGGGGTTGCTTGCCAGTAATAATAATAAATCAAATTCCTTCGCTGTAAGATCGAGACGGTTATTTTTTATTGATGCTTTCCTTTTATTTTTATCAATTTGCAGATCCTTATAGATAATTTCATTAGCAGATTGTTCATTATTTATATAATTCATATCACTTCTGCGAAGCAGCGCCCTGGTACGTGCAAGTAATTCCAGTATCCCGAAAGGCTTGGTCATGTAATCATCTGCTCCCAATTCCAGCGCCAGTACTTTATCACTTTCCTCACCCCGGCAAGTAAGCATCAGAACAGGCGTTTGTGAATTATCTTCCCGCAATTTCTTACATATTTCCAGGCCATTTTTCCCGGGCAACTGAATATCAAGAATAATTAGATCATAATTTTCTGCCGATATTTTTTCGATAGCTTCATTACCTGTGGAAGCCAGGGCAAGGGCATATAAATTGTTGTCGAAATGAAGCGTAAGTAATTCAGAAATTTCCGGATCATCTTCAACCAAAAGAATTTTTTTCATTTATTTCAGATGGAAAAATTAATATTCACAATTCAAGAAAAAGAAATTGAAGGTAAAGATTTTTTATGTTTCGTTTATACCTTCTATTTTTTTCCACTTACGAATTTTAGTAAAAGGCATTTTTAAAAGACTGCCGATTGTTAATTCTCTTTCATCAGCATAAGATGGAACACCTGTTTTTATTTTATTTTGACTAATATTCAGTCTAATCGTTTTATGTATTCTGTCCCAGAAAGAAAAAATGATGGAATAATTACTGTCTGTTTCTTTTTTTATCATTGAATGATGAATGCCGTGCATTCTTGGCGTTACCATTAAGTAGTTCAGTATTTTCTCGAATTGAAACGGAAGTTTTGTATTGCTGTGATGAAATTGAGTTGCTGCTTCGAAAGCAATTTCATAAATGAGTACAGCAAAGGGCGAAACGCCAATTAAAAAAACTGCTGCGCCCCGAAAAAATAACGAGCCGATCATCTCTCCAAAATGAAAACGGAAAGCCGTGGTTATATCAAGATCAAGGTCTGTATGATGAACCAAATGAAAACGCCACATGAAAGGAAGCTTATGCAGCAATATATGCCAGATATAATTGCTGTAGTCGAGCAATACAAATGCAACAACAACTTTAATCCATGTTCGTAAGTCATACAAATAATTTAATCCAAAATTCCATTGCTGATTTTTAACCGCCAGCCAAATCATTGCAGGAATAAACAGTAGCCGCAGCAATACAAATGCAGGAATAGAAACAATAAAATTAACTATCATTCTTTTCCATTTGTTCTGAACTCTTTTTCTTAATTGAAATTTAGTTTCAAGAATAAACAGAATAATGAATAAACCAATTAATATTGGTGTGCCATAACTATCAAAAATGGATTTAATCATATTCCGTTTGTGCTTCTAATAACTATGTTTTCCTGCACTCCATCCCTTCTTTTCCAGATAAGTTTTTCCTGATTGTAGGGCTGGATTTTCAAGGGGAGTACCCATAGAATCGTTCCAGCGATTCAGGTAACCAAACAAACTAATCACCCCTAACATTTCTACAATTTCTCCATCATCCCAATGCCTGCGAAGATTATCTGCGATTTCATCCGTAACACCATTGGGAACAGAACTGGCAGCGATAGTAAAATCAAATGCAGCTCTTTCGGCATCATTAAAGGATGGGTGAGTTTTATATTCCCAAATATTATTCAGTTTATCCTGTTCGGCTCCGTAACGTTCCGCCGCACGTATAGTATGCGCCTGGCAATAGTTACAGCCTGCAACATAGCTGGATAGATAGCCGATTAACCGTTTTAGTGAACTGGTTACCCTGCCATCGTTTTGCATGACAGCCATATTAAGGTTTACAAAGGCCTTTGCAATATGTGGTCTGTATTGCATGGTGAGCACACTGTTAGGACAAAAGCCAAGTGTTTCATTAAAGAACTGCACCAACTCGTCCAACTCCGGGTTACTAACAGTTGATAAAGGTTGTACTAAAGGTTTTTGCATGTTATAAAATATATTTATTAAATAAAACAAATATGGTGAGCAATTAATCATCTCTTAATTTTTCACCTTCGCCTTTTTTGGTATGCCATGTCGCATCTTTATTCAAATCCAAATCCTGCTGAATTTGTGGTGAAGAGCTTTTTGGCGGTTTGCCTACCATCATTTCAAAATAACGAATTCCATCTTTCACATTAGCCCATAAATGGCTTGGCGGCTTATACCCGTAAGCCCTGTATTTACCTTGTTTTACTTTACCTTTTTGAAGAACAAATTTTTCAAAATCATTTACCCATGATGCAAATGAGGTCATGAACTCATTTTCTTTAACCATGTCTTCTGCCTGGTTATCACTGTATTTTTTTGCTTTCCCCGTGGTACAGTGTTTCCATAAATTGTCGGGCACCTCAACACCACCATAGCGGCATTGCCAAATTAATGGCGCATAGGCATCTCTTTCATTTTCGAAAGGCTCTTTTTCAGGATCAAAATATTTTTTATGCTGCAAAATTTTTGGTCTGCTTGTTTCATCCATTTCATCTCCACCTTCATCACCATAACAAAAGAAGCCCGCAGTTCTTCCTTCCAAATGATTTAAGCTCATTTCCTTCCATTGTTCAGTATGTTCCAAAATCATTGCCTTTTCCGGGTTCTTATGGTCAATCGTTTTTTCGTCAGGATTACCTCCATTCATGCAAACCAGTCTATCAAACATAAGTTTTAAATTGCTGGTGCAACTATACCAATTTATAGGACCAATAATTGCCCAGGCATCAGCCATATCAAGCCGTGCATACATATCTAAATTCCACATAAGGTCAGGCTCTTTTTTGCTGTCTTTCTCATAACAATTACATGGGTAAACGCACAAAGCCATTGATGTAGATACACAGGCATTGCAGCTTTGAATGCGTTCTCTTGCATATACATTGCCTAAATCTTCGTAATCAATTTCCCAATCCTGCGGCAGCATTTCTGCCATCTTTAACATTAGTGTTCTAGATTTACTGTCAACACCCGGGCAATTGTATTGCCTTCTATCAGAGCCTGAAATAATTAATACTCTAAAAGGTCTTTGCTCCGGTGAGAGCTTTGCATTATTATCATTTGGTTTCATCTTTTCAGCTTTTTGTTTTTTTATTTATCTTTTTAACAGTAGAAAAAATACCGTAAACAACCATTAAGCCAATAAAAACATACACCCACGCTGGAATATTTTTCCCGGCTATAATAAGGTATAAATAAGCTGATATGAAAAAGAAGCCGGTTAATAAAGCTGGAAGCACAATTGATTTTTTATTTCTTATATTTTTAATTGTCCGGTAAAGTGAAATAAAGAAAAATGGAATAGCGCCTAAATAGATGCCGCCAAAGATGTAAGGATTTATTTTTCACCGAGTGTTAAAAACCATTCCTTAAATGTTTCCCACCATTCCATCAACTGTAGTTTTAAATTTTATGCCTGCGAATCAGCCTTCTATAAACCATTAGCATCTGTTGCTGTGAATAGCCCAAATAATACATTGCCCAGATGCGGTAAAATATACATTGCATGCGATATACTCCGTTATCTAAATATTTTCTTGCCGAAGTGGTAACAACGTCGTTCAATACTTTGAACCTACCGTGCTTTTTCAGACGGTAAATAATTTCCTGATCTTCCATCATCAGCAAGTCATCCCTGAAGCCGCCAGATTTTTCAAATATTTCTTTTGTCACAAATAAACTCTGATCGCCATAGCGAACAGCATTCACATTAAATCGGGTGAACCATGCATTGGCTTTTAAAAACCAGTGGTCGTAATCAAAGGCAAGCCGAAAGCACCCGCTTTTTGTTCCGTTTTTGTAAGCTCTTAAAATTTGTGTTGTAAAATTATTGGGAGGAATACTATCGGCATGAAGAAAGTAAAGGATATTATGTTTTGCGACTGATGCACCTTTATTCATTTGCGCTGCCCTGCCTTTGCTTTCACTCCTTATAATGGTTGCCCCGCATTGTTCGGCAATCTTTATTGTATCATCAGTGCTGCCGCCATCCACAACGATGATCTCTGCTTCATGCTTACCCTTGGCAGCTTGTGTTTTACTGAGTGTTTGCGCAATCTGGTCAGCTTCATTGTATGTTGGAATAATGATGCTGATCATGCACCGCTATTTTTTTTCAGCAAATATTTTTTTTGTTCACTGTTCAAATCATCTTCTACATCTATATCCGACAGGGTGGGCAATAAGCAATAGGAAAGCTCCTGTTTTTTGCAAATTGCTGTTGTTTGTTCGAGTACCTGCGGAGTGCTCCAAGAAATATTTTTAAATAATGATGGATGTTTTTTTTTCCTGGCTAATAAATAATAACCGCCATCCGTTGCTGGGCCAATCACTACATCATTATTTTTCAAAAGCTGAAACGCTTCATTTATAACAGAGGCTGTAAGATCAAAACAATCGCTGCCAATAATAGCTACGTTTTTAAATCTGGAAAGTGTTTCACTAAATGCATTGTTCATTTTTTCTCCAAGATCATTTCCTGTTTGGAGTTGTTTATTAAAGTATTCGTTTTCCCATTCATCATCCTGGTCAATACATTCATCATAAAACAAAAATCTTTCAGCATTTACTGCAAGCGATATTTTATGTGTATGCTTTAATAATTGTTTATAGATGTGCAAGGCATTTGCATCGCCTACACTTAATGCCAACCTGGTTTTTACCTTCCCCGGCCGGGGTTTCTTTATAAATATGATCAAAGCGTTGCTCATTCGTTTTCTTTCCGGTAATTACTGAGAAATAATGTCCAGTCGTATTTTTTAAACCTGATAATTACATCTTTTTTTATTATGCCATATTCTTTAAGCATTTTTATAACATCTTTTTTCCCGCCGAAATCACCCCGAACCAATCCATGATTTTTGGAAGGTAAATTATGTTTGATGCTGTGTTATATTCGGTTTCATTTCTCAGGTAGTTGATCATTGCAAGCCTCAATTGCATATCTATTTTTGCAGGATCATAATACGCAATAGGCGGACAACTTTTGGCACCGCAATTCAAAGCAAAATGAATACGTTTATCAAGTATATCTACTCTAAATGTTTTTTCAAAATTGCCTGCAAATGGTTTATTTAAATAACCCAGGCTCCATTTTATTTTTGACCTTCTTAAAATGCCATGCTCAATATTATCAAAACTTAATTTATGATGGGCTATTACAATTTGTTTATCTGAAAAAAATGCATTCCTGTTCTTATATTTTCCAGGATTTTCTGATAATAGTTTTTGGACAAAGGCGTTATAAATATTCAACCAGAAAGCTTTTTTCAGCGCATCAGTTTGCAATTCTTTTTGAAGGGCCTTTTCATCAGCATCTTCAAGAAGTTTGATGAAAGTATCGCTTCTATCTCCTGTACGTATAGCATACAACAATTGCTGCGAAACGCTTACATAATTTGTATCGGTCATTGTAGCATTGCTTTGTTGTATGGTGAACGATATAAGTGCGAAAGACAAAAGAGCGCTACGTACTATTTTGTTTTTCATAAACTCACGATTGCCTGATGAAACAGTGTGCTTAGTTTTTCATCTGCCTTTCCTGCTACTTCAATTATCTCTACAATGTTTACAGGCTTCAACTTGTCAGGATCGCATTCATCTGTAATAACAGAAACCGCTACACAAGGAAGCTGCATGTGATTGGCCGCAATCACTTCAGGCACGGTTGACATGCCCACCATGTCTGCTCCAATGATTTTCAGGTAACGGTATTCTGCTTTTGTTTCAAGGTTAGGACCATTAACTGCGGCGTAAACTCCTTTCTTCAGTTCTATATTTAATTTATTTGCTTTTTGTTGCAATAGTTCTGTCAGTTGCAAATCGTAAGGTTCGCTCATATCCGGAAAACGTGAACCGAGTTCATCATAATTTTTTCCGGTCAATGGATTGCCATAAAGCAGGTTGATATGGTCGTCAATTAAAACTAAATCTCCTTTTTTAAAATTAGGGTTGATGCCACCTGACGCATTAGATAAAAAAAGTTT
>JACDBU010000065.1 GCA_013694745.1 Chitinophagaceae bacterium | reverse complement strand
ATCGTCTTCTTGTTCGATCGTACTTGTTGTTCCTGTATTTTTTTCTGTGTCTGTCATATTAGACTGTTGCTGGTTTGCCCTTCACCTCAGGCTTTGCATCTTGTTTATTTTTTGTTGCGGCAGCCATATTGCTTTGAAGTGATTGCAGATATTCAGCAAAACTCCACGCCAGTTTATAACCGTTTGTTGTAAGTTCTATGCCGCTGATTAATTCAGGTGATGTTTTAAACTGCAACTGACTTTTTGTTGCAAGCACTTCATTCACTACAGCATTAATTGATGTTTGTTGTGGTGCGGATAATTCAAATGCACTTCGCACCAAAATTGTATTTGTATTGGATTTGAAAGCTTCGATAAACTTCTTTTTTTCTTCATCGTTCAACTCGCTCAACCGCTTATTAAAAGTATTTACAGATTGGTCTTCGAGACTTGATGAAGCCATCTCTTTCAGCAGTTTTTTTGTGATGGCAAATACCTGCTTTTGCGTTTTATCTGCATTTGCCAATTCATCATTCTGCTGACTTTCTTTTGCCGCTTTTTCAAGATTAGAACGCAACGTGTTGGCTTCATCTTTTGCTTCCTGCAGCAGCTTATCACGTTGCGCATTTGTATCTGCAATAGCTTTATCCATCAATACTTTTTTTTGCTGGTCGAAGTCTGCATTTTTCTTTTTGAAGTCATTTTGTTCTTTTATCGCAGCGGCTTTTTTATCGTCAGCTTCTTTCAACTGACCGGTAATTTTTTTCTCCCGTTCGTTAATGGCTTTCAGTATTGGTTTGTATAAAAACTTTTTCAGCAGCCACACCAACACCAGGAAATTAATGACCTGCGCTATTACCGTGAACCAGTTAATCTTCATAATAGTTATTTTGCGATGATATGGTTCCAGAAAGGGTTGGCGAAAATGAGTATCATCGAAACCACGAAACAATAAATTGCCGTTGATTCGATCATTGCTAACCCCACAAACAATGTTCTTGTAATGGTTGGTGCCGCATCGGGTTGCTGTGCAATAGAATTTAATGCGGCTGATACAGCTTTGCCTTCACCGGCAGCAGGCATCATGCAACCGATACCTGTTGTAATTCCGGCTGTAATAATTGAAGCCATTGCGATAAGTGTTGTACTATCCATTATATTTTATTTAGTTGTTATTGATTTTGTTTTACTAATTTTTTTTGAATCGTGTACCGCGGCGGTTATATATACCGTTGCCAAAATGCTGAAAATATACGCCTGCACTGTTCCGGTAAGCAAGCCAAGTGCACTCATTATAATTGGAAAAATAAAAGGTGATATACTTAATAAAATCGCGACGATCATTCCACCGCTCATGATGTTGCCAAACAACCTGACTGCCAATGCGAGTGTGCGTGAAACTTCGCTGATAAGATTAAACGGCAGCATGATAAATGTTGGCTGCAGATATGACTTTAAATAACCTTTTAAACCGCTTTTGCTGATGCCAAAAATCGGCACAGCTATAAACACTGAAAGCGCAAGTGCTGTTGTAGTAGAAAGTGATGCGGTTGGCGGCGTATAGAAAGGAAATATGATACAAATATTAGACACACCGATGAATAAAAACAGTGTGCCGATAAAGCCGATATATTGTTCCGGGTTGTTTAAACCAACTTCTTTAATTTGTTCGTTAATGCCGGTAACGATCATCTCCAAAAAACATTGCCAGCGTGAAATATGAATATCGGTTTTGAGTTTACGTGTAATCAACGCCGCTGCCATTACCAGCACCAGCATTAAAGCCCATGTTGTAACGATGGTAAGATTGATGGTAATGAATCCATGTTGCCAGAATATTGTTTGATCAGGACTAAGCTTCATGTGCAACCTCCTTTCTTAATTGTATATGCTTTTCATCTATTGCCCTTGTGAAGTGAATAACAACGAACCTTGCTGCTATAAAACCAATTAAACAGCTAACAAGCCGTTGCCAGTTTCCGGAACTGATAAAATAAAATCCAGGCATTACAATACCAACACGGACGATGAAACTGCCCAACACCCATAACCATGGAACTTTAGCATTCACGGATTTTTTTACGGTGATCCAAAGCCCGCCAAAGAATATAATTCCCAGCGCAATTCCTGCAACGAAAGCTGCTATTATTAATAAGATTTCATTCATTATTTTCTTCTTTATCGTTATGCATTTCTTTATCTTCTTTTGCAACCCAATACCATGCGATTATGCTGCCACCAAATAATCCGATCACTAAAAATGAAAGCGTCCAGGAGAAAGATTGTGGATATTTTTTATCCAGCCAAAATCCCAACGCTGCACCCAATAATGTAGGCACCGCCACCGACCAGCCCACCATTCCCATCATACCTAAGCCCATCCAAACCCCTTTATCTTTATTACGCAAAGCTTTTAGTTTTTGCTTTTCTTTTTCAGCAATTTGCCGGCTAAAAAAGTCGTCGTTTGTTTTGTTAGCAGGTTCCATGATTACTGGTTGCGAAATTTATCAAAGCTGTAAATGAAACCGCTTTCCAGCTTCAGCGTTACAGCACGCATACTGCTTTCTGCTTCATCCTGTTTTTTAAATTCATTCTTCACGAGGTCGCC
>JACDBU010000057.1 GCA_013694745.1 Chitinophagaceae bacterium | reverse complement strand
TAAGAATAGGGATCAACAACCAGTAAATGAGTTAAGGTATACAGCTTTGTCACCTGACAAATCATTGCTATGGATAGCAACCGGTAACAATGGTATCTACACTTTTGATTTAAAGACAAAAAAATTTGTTGACAACTTTAGAAGTTACAGGCTCGACCCTTCGAGCATTTGCAGTAATAATATTGTTTCATTATATTTTGACAGGTCAGGCAACCTGTGGTGTGGTAGTTATGGGTATGGTATTAGTTACACGATGTTGAAAAAAACTACTTTCGAAAAAATCTTTCACGAATTGAATTAGAAAAATGGCAAGGAAATAATAATGTTCATTGGATTGGTTATGATAATAATAATAGCCTCTGGTGCCTGATGAATGATGCAGGAGGATTATGGAAATTAAATAATGAAAAACAAATTCTGGAACACCGCCAACCTATACTACAAAATGGTAAAAAATTTAGTGGCAGATTCGACAAAATATTGTTTTACGGTACACATTATGCCTGGTGTATTGGAAGTTCAGGCCTGTTTCAATATGATCTCACTACAAATCGTTTGCGCAAGATTTATTATCCGGCATTCTCTACAGATCTTTTTGGTAGTAATTGGATAAATGATATCATCCGTTTGAACGATGGGTCGTATTTGTTTTCTACCTACTGCGGTTTATACCGGATAAATATGAAAGAAAAAAAATTCATCATAGAGCCCTTTTCTGAACTGAACAAAAAAAAATACACAAGTTTTGCTGCGCTTTACCAGGATGAAAATGGGGTTCTTTATGTTAAAGATGGTGAGGATTTTCTGTATGTTTTAATGAAATCAAAAGAATCAGAAGAGTATTCGATCTTAAAAGTTATTTCCTTTCTTCCGGTTATTAATCAATTCTATTTTGATAAAGCCACCAATTATCTTCTGCTGGCTACAAGTCATGGTTTGTTTCAAATGGATAGAAATAATTATAGTCTGAAAAAATTTACTTCTGGTATTCCTGTACCATTTTTGAGTATCAGCAGCATGATGAGGGCAAATAAAAAGCTTTGGCTCTTTGGCGACAAAGGCCTGTTTTGCTGGGATGAAAGGAATAATACGGCCAGAACTTTTACTGTAGAAGATGGATTACCTTCTAATGAATTTAATTTATCAGCTCTCAATTTTTCTTCCACAGGTGAATGCATTGCTGCAACAACGAATGGCCTTGTATCTTTTTTTCCTGATCGCATACACGATACGATCTATCCACCATTGGCGCAATTAACCAATATTTATATAAATGATGCATCCACAGCGTTTGTACCAAATTCACAGGAAATCAATAAAATTAATTTAGAATATGATCAAAATACTTTTTCATTCGATTTCAGTCCCATTGCATTTCAAAATGCAGGCGAATGCAGGTTTCAATATAAATTGGAAGGCTTCGATGAGCATTGGATTGAAAGCGGTACAAAACGCTATACGCGTTACAGCAACATTCCTCCGGGAAAATATTTATTTCAGCTTCAGGTAATAGATGCGAATGGCAGAATCAGCCCTCACAAAAAAACTCTGGAAATTGAAATAGCAAAGGCTTTCTGGCAAACTAATATATTCGAAGCCGCAATGCTGGGGCTCATTTTATTTGGGATGTGGTTGGTTTTAAAATGGTATTTAAATATTAAGATCAGAAAACAAAAGCGTGAATTTGAAAAACAACAAGCCATCGAAAAGGAACGTACCCGTATCGCTACAGATATGCACGATGACCTGGGAGCCGGCTTATCGAAGATTAAATATCTGAGTGAATCTATCCAGTTGAAAAAAGGAAATGATGAAGCAGTAAAAAATGAAGTAAAAAAAATTGCTTCTTATTCTGATGAAATGGTAGAAAAAATGGGAGAGATTGTTTGGGCCTTAAATGAAAAGAATGATACTCTTGCCGACCTTATTGCATTTACCCGTTCATATGCTGTGGAGTATCTATCCAATCAGGGCATTCAATGTATTTTTTGTGCACCGGAAATATTGTCTGTTTTATTTGTAACAGGTGAAACTAGAAGAAATATTTTTTTATCTGTAAAGGAAAGCCTTCATAACGTAGTAAAACATTCGCATGCAAACACAGTCTCCATCAATATAACTATTGATAAAAATTTGCAGGTTATTATACATGATAATGGTATTGGTATTAACAAAAATCATATCCGTCCATTCAGTAACGGGCTTAGTAATATTAAAAAAAGAATGGAAGAGCTGAAAGGTAATTGTGAATTTGAAAACAAGGCAGGAACAAGCGTTATATTGAATGTTCCTTTTCATGAATAACTTTTGTTATATTGTTGTACCTCGGATTAAAAAATAATTTCAGCGCATAATGCTTATTACAGTAGCGATAATAGAAGACCTGGATGAAGTAAGAGAAGGATTGGAAAATTTTATTAGCAATGATCCTGAATTTGCAGTCATTAAAGCATTCAGTAATGCAGAAGAAGCTCTTGCCTTGTTACCGGAACTGCAACCAGATATTGTAATCATGGATATCAACCTGCCTGGAATGAACGGCATTAAGTGTATTGAACTGGTAAAAGAAAAATGTTCGCATACTCAGTTTATGATGTTTACTGTGTATGAAAATGACGAAAAGGTTTTTGATGCGTTGAAGGCCGGTGCATCCGGTTATCTCTTAAAAAAAACCTCACCTGCAAAAATTATAGAGGCATTACGGGAATTGTTTGATGGTGGTTCCCCCATGAGTTCTAATATTGCCAGGAAACTGGTTACTAACTACTACACAAAAGAAACTACTGCTTCCGTTTCTTCCCTTCTGCTCTCACCGAGGGAAAATGAAATCCTGCAATGGTTATCGAAAGGTTTGCTTTATAAGGAAATTGCAGAAAAGCTTTCCATTGCTACGGGTACTGTACGCCAGCATATTCATAAAATGTACGATAAACTTCACGTACAGAACCGTACAGAAGCCATTAATAAAACGATGGAGAAATAATTTTATTTGCTCGTTTTCATATTGATTTCTTGTTCTCTGTCCCGATTTACAGATGTTTGTAATTCTATTCAAGTTTTTAAAAAAGTATTTCTGCTTTTGTTTCCAAGCTACATTCTGAACATAGCCTGCTATCTAACTAATGTTATATTGTTACACCTGACAAACGACTATAGCTTTATGGTTGAATAAAAGATTGTGTGAAATAATAGCAAAGCAATAATAAAATAAGCTTGTTTGGAAATCACTTTTTCAGGGGATGTGCAAGGCTAATGCATCCGGCTACTTTTGTTACGGTTTAAAAATAGCTCTAAACTTTTGCGCAAAACTTTTCAACATTTAAAAATTATTTAATGAAAAAAATTATTACATCGGTTCTTATTTTATTGGCAAACCATTTTGTTTTTTCTCAATGGAATACTAACCCGGCTATAAACAATCTTATATCCAATGCAGCCAATCGTCAGTTTGTACAACGGTCAGTATCCGACGGCAAAGGAGGCGCTATCATAACATGGATGGATTACGATGGAACAAACAACATTTATAAAGTGTATGCACAAAGCATAAGTGCTACAGGTATAATAAAATGGGCAACCAATGGCATTGCTGTTTGTACAAATACTGCAGCGCAAAAATTCCCTCAAATTATTAGTGATAATAAGGGAGGTGCTATAATTATATGGCTTGATTACCGTGGAAATACCGGCATGTATGCTCAGCGAATTAATGCAGCAGGTATTTTACAATGGGCTGCGGCAGGTATTCAGGTAGCTCCGGAATTTATCGTCCAGGATCAAATTGCATTTACTCCATACATAGATATGACAACTGACAATAATGGCGGCGCTATTATTGCATGGGCTGACGGACGTGATGCGAATGGCATTTATCTGTATGCACAACATATAAATGCAGGTGGAGTAATACAATGGGGAACCGGAGTGGGTGGATTACCTGTTTGTTCACTAAACTTAGTTTCCGAACCTAAAATAATAAGCGATAATAAGAGCGGGGCATTTATTGCATTTTCAAATTATTCAGGATCTTACCCTACCGGGAGATTCGATATTTATGCGCAACGTATAAGTAAAACCGGGGCAGAAAAATGGGGTGCAAATGGTATAGCTATTTGCACGGCTGCAGAAAACCAGAAACTTCCTGAAATCATCAGCGATGGAAATGGAGGAGCAATTATTGCGTGGCAGGATACGCGCAATAGTTTTAATACTTATC
>JACDBU010000019.1 GCA_013694745.1 Chitinophagaceae bacterium | reverse complement strand
TTTGCAAAGGCAGGCAGGTATAAATGTAAAATAATTTTTATGAGAAAAAGAATAAAGCTCACAATTTATGAGCAGAGAACCCTACATTAATATTCATTGACAAAACAACCCATTTACAATTCTACTCCAATTCCATACACTAAACAATCCTGGCCGGGATACCCCGTTTTAAATGGTAAGTGATGAAAGTAGCCAATATTTAAAGTGGCATCATACAGGCCAAGTATTTTAAAACGCAATACACTGTTCAGCATCAGGGCGCCTTCATGATAACTTTTACCAGGGACTGAAAATATTACGTTTTGATGTACAGTAGAATTTTTGAGTGAACCATACAAAACATTATACGCAATAGCTGGTTTCGGAGCAATGGTTAACCAGTCTGTAACCGGTAGGCGAAATATTGAACGATTGAATTGATGCAGCCAGTAAAAATTTATAAACCGGTCGCTATAAAACTGGTAGGGCAATATGGTTTCCATTGCACCAAAGGCATACACAGAAATACCTTGTTTAAAAAATCCATTTCCGGCAAATAATTTACTCAGGGGAAGTGGTTCGCGGCTGTATGAAATACCACCTGATAAAAGAAACTGTTCTTTTCCAAACCGGTTTATATTTTTACTCCAGCTTATTGCAGCAATTGCCTGGGTATAATCGATGTTTGCATTTGTAATTTTACCGGTAATGATCCTGCTATACAAAACAGGGTACCCGGTACCGTTACTGTAATATTTCCCAAAAAAGGGTGCGGATGTTTCTCCAAAAGCATAACGCATATTAAGCGATGCTTCCCCTATAGAAAACGAACGGTATACTTTCCCTCCATTTACAAATGCATAATTATACTGTGGATGTATCTCTTCTTTCCCGGCTGCAATTTGGAGGTTCATATAGCCCAGCTTTTTTTTAATTGAAACATTCCAGCTTTCCACTTTATCTGCCCGGCTTAATAAAAACATACGAAGCGTATTATTGTCAATGTCTTTATTTATTTGAAGCCTTCCGGGGTCTCTTAGATCTATGGCGTACGAAATATTGATAACAAATTCTTTCAGCCTGTCTGCATATACTTCTGCAAATGCGCCATATTTCCATTGTTTGTCTCTGGTGCCATACGCGGCCCACCCACCTGTAGAAAATGCTTTCGATAATTTTTCATTTGTTTGCATACCCCATCCAACCCTGTTATTTTCAAAGACATTATTGCTGTATAACCGGTTTATATCGATATCAAATATTCCCGCAGGAAATTTTCCTTCCAATAATTTTGTTGCATAAAATGTGAGCTTTTGTATCTTTCCTTTTTTGAAGGCGCTATCCATGAAATGGTAAGTGAGTTGCTCTCTTACGCTCAGTTCTGTAGGGCGTAATTTCATCCATATACTTTCACTGTTATCTCCTGCGCTTTCCTTTATTTTTATAGTATGTGCTTTATCAAAAGAAAAGTTGCTGTCCATTTTAAAATTAACCGAATCAATTACTGACATCCCTTTTACTTTTACTGTAACAGAATCTTCTTTCCCGATCTGCCATTGTAAAATATAATTTAGTTGCTGGGGAAACCATCGTCCGTTATATTTTGCATATTGCTGTTCAATACCTATATCTTTTTTTGAAGTATTGTCAAGACTGTGTGCAATTATATGTGTAATTGCAAAACCATCAGAAGTAATATATACGGTACCGGTAAGATCTGCAGGATCTAATTTTGGTTGAAATTTTATGATCCAGGTAGTATCGGCTTGCTGCTCTATCTCGTCAATTAATTTAAAGCTGAAACGCTGGTACAATCCTTTGCTTACCGGGTTATGAAAATCTTTACCATTAAGATTTATAAAATCATCGTAAGCATGAAAAGGCAATATGTCTGTTATAAGCGATGATAACAGGGGCTTTGTAAAACCTGACATGCGGGAGGCAATAATTTGTTCCTGCAGGTTTGCCGGTTTTTGCCAGGTACGCTTGCTGTATGTTTCAGTAAGCATAATATAGGGGCTTGGTAATGGCACACCCGACGCATCCCTGGGCCTACTGCTATCTTTTCTTCGGCCAAAATACGGGTCTTCAATGTCGACCATCATTTTATAATATACATTGCATTGATACCAGTTATACTTATCAGGATTATGAATGTTGCGATTGGCAATTGCGCTGTTAAGTATCCGCTTTAATTTATTGCCTGAAGAGGCTATTATTACTACCTCCTCCATATTAACCAGTGAAGGCCTTAATATTATAATCAGCGCCGGCTTATCTACCGAAACTTCTACCCTTTGCGAGGTGTAACCTGTATGAGACACCTCAATAAATGTTATGGTATTTTTTAAAGAAAATTTCCCGGCAAGATTGGCAATAATACCTTCTTTACTGTTGCCAAATTTAATGGTTGCAAAAGACAGGGGCTTACCACTTGAATCGGTTACCTGGCCGGTAATAATTTGTGCCATGCCCGATTTTGAAAACATAGTTAGTAACAGGGTACCAAGAATGAGAAACTTATATATGCTATCCTTTAATGGCATTCAATAAATATTAAAAAAAATGCTGTGAATGCAAATATTATACTTAATAAAACAGTAGATAAAAAATTCTGAAGAAAAAGAAGATGAGCGGGATTTAAAATTATTTTTCTATTATCACTGTTTCTGCTGTAGCACCCAGGTTGAGAAGAAGTTCAACAATATCCTTTACAAATATCTCCGGACCGCAAACATAAAAATGCTGGCTGAAATCACGGATAGTTTCTACTAGGTATTCCCTGTCGATCCTTCTCTCACGAAAACCGATAACGCCTTGACGCGTAAAAACATTTATGAATGCAGGGCCCAACATTTTTGCAAGTTCTTCTGCAAGTATAATATCGTGGGCAGTTTTGTTAGAGAAAATAAGTGCATTGCCGGGTAACAGTTTTTTTTGCTTATTTAATTCACGGAATATAGCAATGAAAGGGGTTATGCCTGCGCCACCTGCAATAAAGATCCCAGGACCTTTGTATTGAATACTTCCAAAAGTATCATGAAGAATAAGTTCTGCTCCCGCATTTGTTTTGCCCAGTTGATGGGTTACACCATTGTGATCGTCATAAATTTTAATAATAAATTCCAGGAAGGGCCATTCATTTAAAGCCGTAAATGAAAATGGCCGTAGTTTATCTTTCCACTCCGGAAGATTTATGGATACATCAGTGGCCTGCCCGGGAATGAATTTAAATCCCTTCGGTTTTTCAACTCTAAAACATTTTACATCATGACTGATATACCAGCATTCAAGAATTTTTACAACTATTTCTGCCATGATACAAACATACTATTGTTATTATATTTAATCAATAAATGCAGTGGATGTTAATTTGTAGGTTAGACTTAAGGTTAAGGTTAAGATTAAAATGAAAAAAGAAAAATTAAGAACCGATATATCATATTGCATTTTTATCTGCATTCAGTCTTTGCTCTAAATCCAATCCAAACTTTCTCGAAAAATCTTTCGCAACATCATACCCTGCATCGGCGTGACGGATAACACCAAGGCCCGGATCGTTGCGCAATACCCGGCTTAGCCTTGCAGCTGCTTCATCCGTACCATCGGCCACTATAACCATTCCGGCATGGATGCTGTAACCCATGCCCACACCGCCTCCGTGGTGCAGACTAACCCAGCTGGCGCCACCCGCTGTATTAACCAGTGCATTTAAAATTGGCCAGTCGGCAACTGCATCGGAGCCATCCAGCATGGCTTCCGTTTCGCGGTTCGGACTAGCAACCGAACCTGTATCCAAATGATCCCGGCCAATAACAATAGGCGCTTTTACTTTGCCTGTTTTTACCAGCTCATTAAATGCAAGCCCGGCTTTTTCTCTTTCACCCTGCCCTATCCAGCAAATGCGCGCAGGCAATCCCTGGAAGGCAATTTTTTGCTGCGCCATTTTTATCCAGCGTATCATCCCTTCATTCTCCGGGAACAATTTAATCATAACGGTGTCGGTTATACGAATATCTTCGGGGTCACCACTCAATGCCGCCCAGCGAAATGGTCCTTTGCCTTCACAAAAAAGTGGACGTATATAAGCAGGCACAAAGCCGGGGAAAGAAAAGCATTGGCCAGATGGAAAGCCTGTAACCAGTTGCTGGTTTCTTGTTCCGGGTTTCTCGTTCTGCGAGCGCTCATATTCATCGGCACGTGCACGGATATTATTTCCGTAGTCAAATGTTATGGCGCCTTTCTTCATCAACTGTATCATGAGCTGCACATGAAGGAACATACTTTCATATGCCAATTCTATATAATGCGCCGGATCGCTTTTGCGCAAAGCTTTTGCTTCTTCAGTATTAAGAGAATGTGGTACATACCCTATCAGCGGATCGTGTGCAGATGTTTGATCGGTAAGGGAATCTGGAATAATATTCCTTTCCAGCAACCGCTGTAATAAATTAACGGCGTTACAATGCACCCCAATACTCAAAGCTTGCCCATTTTTTGCAGCTAAGAGGGCACGATCGATTGCTTCATCAATATTTTCAATCAGCTGGTCTAAGTATTTAGTTTCCAGCCTCTTTTCTAATCGCCATTTCTCTACTTCAGCTATTAGTGCTACCCCTTCATTCATAGTTATTGCCAACGGCTGAGCCCCGCCCATCCCACCTAGCCCGGCAGATACATTCATCGTCCCTTTTAGGGTTCCATTAAAATGTTTGGTTGCGATCGCACCATATGTTTCATAAGTTCCCTGCACTATTCCCTGGCTACCTATGTATATCCATGAGCCTGCCGTCATTTGCCCGTACATCATCAACCCTTTTTTTTCCAATTCGTCAAAATGTTCCCAAGTTGCCCATTTAGGCACGAGCTGTGAATTTGATATAAGGATGCGTGGCGCGTCAGTATGCGTTTGTAAAATGCCAACGGGCTTGCCGCTTTGAACCAATAATGTTTCATCATTATTAAGATCTTTAAGTGCTTTAATTATAAGGTCAAGACTTTCAAAATTACGGGCAGCTTTACCACGGCCGCCATACACGATCAACTCATCAGGTTTTTCTGCTACTTCAGGATTTAAATTATTCAGTAACATCCGGAGCGCTGCTTCCTGTATCCAGCCTTTACATGAGATGGTTGTACCCGTTGGTGTTTTGTATTTTACTGGATCATACAGTCCTGTTGTAGCATCAACTTTATTTTCAATTACTGGTTTAGGCATTTATATTTTTTTCAGAAAATGTTTCCTTTTAATCTTAATAATTATGTAATTAAATTAATCAGTGGTTCAAACGTCAACAGTTGAGATCTTATACGTTTTCAAAAAATCCACCGCTTTAACAATATCATTATGCAATACCCTGTCTGCATCATTGAATGAAACTTTTCCCCGGAATGCAACAACAATTTCTTCGATAAAATCAGAAGAACACAATGGACGGCGGTATTCCAGCGCCTGCACAGCCGTCAGCAATTCTATGGCTAATATCTTTTCTACATTTTCAATAACCCGCAAACATTTTGTTGCGGCATTAGCGCCCATACTCACATGATCTTCCTGGTTGTTGCTGCTCGACATGGAATCTACTGAAGCAGGCGTACACAATTGTTTATTCTCACTAACAATGCCTGCAGCTGTGTATTGCGGTATCATCAATCCCGAATGCAATCCCGGATCCTTTACAAGAAATAAAGGCAAGCCCCTTTGTCCGCTTAACAATTGATAAGTACGTCTTTCGGAAATACTTCCCAATTCAGCCACGGCGATCGAGAGGAAATCCAGACCTAACGCCAACGGTTGTCCGTGAAAATTTCCACCACTAAGAATGAGATCATCATCCGGAAATATATTTGGATTATCAGTGACTGAATTGGCTTCTCTTAAAAATATATCCAGTACATGATCAAAGGTATCCCTGGTGGCACCATGTACCTGTGGTATACAACGGAAAGAATATGGATCCTGCACCTGTGATTTTCTCTGGCAAGAAATCCCGCTGCCGTCCAAATATTTTCTCAGCTGTGAAGCTGTTTCAACCTGGCCTTTAAAAGCCCGGATGGTGTGTAACTTTTCATGAAAGCAATCACAAACACAATCAAAAGCATCAAATGAAATGGCAGAAATAATATCTGCCCAATTAGATAATTTTTCAACGTGTATCAAATTATACAGCCCGTAAGCGCTCATAAACTGTGTGCCGTTTATCATTGCAAGTCCTTCTTTGCTTTGCAGCACGAGGGAGTTCCAGTTGAACTTTTTTAATATTTCCTGCGAGGAATACCTGGTGCCATTATGATTAACCTCACCCAAACCAATGAGTGGTAAGCTCAAATGACTAAGAGGAGCCAGGTCGCCGGAGGCGCCTAATGATCCTTGTGTATAAATTATGGGAAAAACATCATTATTATACATGTCCATCAAACGCTTAACTACCTCAATACCAATACCAGAATGCCCATAGCTTAAACCTTTAATTTTAAGCATCATCATCAGCTTAACAATGTCCTTAGGTACCTCATCCCCTAGTCCACAGGCATGTGATTTAATAAGATTTTCCTGTAAATATTGTAATTGCGTTTTATCAATTCTTACATTTTGTAAAAATCCAAAGCCGGTATTAATTCCATAAAATAATTCATCCGAGCCAGCAAGTTTTTTATCGAGATAACCCCGGCATTTTACGATCTCATCATGTGCGTCCCAGGTTATTGAAACCAGCTGATCAAAGGCAAGTAAATTTTTAACCTGCTGAAAATTTAACCAACTTTTATCCAGTGGCAAATAATTATAACTCATAAGTGTCAAAAGTAAATAAAACTGTCTTAACCCTATTTAGAGAATTTAGTTATTGTTGTAATTAATTTTAACTTGAATAAGGATCTGATAACTTTCAAACAAATGCCAATGCAAATTCTAAAAATATGGTAAGAATAAAATGCTTAATAATATTATTATTTAGTTACTATACAGCAACTGCACAGTCTGTAAAAATGCTTACTACCGGAACTAAAACATCTTTGCGCGGATTGAGTGTTGTAAATGATAGAACGATATGGGTTAGTGGTAACAATGGAACAGTAGGCAGGTCACTGGATGGCGGCGTAACATGGAAATGGTTTAGTGTGAAAGGCTTCGAGAAAGCGGATTTCAGGGACATTGAAGCTTTTGATGAAGTTTCTGCTGTTATAATGGGGATCAGCGATCCTGCATATATTTTGCGAACAACCGATGGAGGCAATACCTGGAAAGTAGTTTATGAAAATAAGACAAAGGGAATGTTCCTGGATGCAATGGAATTCTGGAATTTACAAAGTGGTATTGTGATCGGGGATCCCATCAACAATCGAATGTACATCGCAAGAACTTTCGATGGGGGAAATACCTGGAAAGAAATCCCTGTAAAAAATATGCCGCAGGTAGATAGCGGTGAAGCGTGTTTTGCCAGCAGTGGCACCAACATTCGAAAACTTTCAAATAGTGAGGCCTGTTTTATTACCGGCGGATTACGATCAAGACTTTACATACAAAATAACAAACATGAAATGCCAATATTACAGGGCAGGGCTAGTACAGGCGCCAATTCAATAGCAGTAAAAAATAAAAATACTTTCATCGTTGTAGGTGGCGACTTTACAACTCCGGATTCAACAACACAAAATTGTGTAATATCCAGAGATGCCGGTGTAAGCTGGTCAAGCCCCACCATTGCACCTCATGGTTACCGAAGCTGTGTTGAATACCTGGGTAAGAAAACCTGGATATGCTGCGGACTCAATGGTGTGGACGTTTCTGATGATGATGGGGTTACCTGGAAATTGATTTCAAAAGATAGCTATCATGCTTGCCGTAAAGCAAAAGATGGAAGATCGGTTTATTTTACCGGTCTTAATGGCTCGATAGGCAAACTGGAAGGCATCTTAAAATAACTCCTAAATAAAATTCAATAGATAGGTTATAGCCCTCCTTAATTTTTTTCAGCTGAAAATATAGCATACTTCCACAAATCTTTTTTTAAAGTCTTGTATTGCAGCATGGCCGTATCAACATTATTCTTGCCAAGTGTTGTGGCTTTACGGTTAAATAGCCGATAGATTAATGCAGCAATAACGCCAATAAAATAAGAACGGTATAATCTTTTGGCGGATGGTAAAATATTGCTGCTTGCATCCTTGCATGTAATATTGATAAACCCTGCTTCTTCCAGCTGCTGAGAAAAACTTTCAACCGTTGCAAAATCATCAATCGCCCATCCATGCGCCCAGCGCTTAATGAGTGCAGCTTCAGTCCCCGCCAATTTATCTTTTTTAAAAAAATCCGCTACCACAATTCTGCCATCTTTTTTTAAGATCCTTTTTGCTTCATTGATAAATAATTTTTTATCCGGCGCATGGCAAACGCTTTCTAATCCCCACACCACATCAAATGACGCGTCATCAAAACCCGTTGCAGTAAAATCTTTTTTTGCAAAAGTTACCAGCCCTGTGATGTTTTCTTTTTTAGCAAAGGAAATTGCGTGCTTAACCTGATTATCACTCAGCGAAATGCCAACAACTTTACATCCAATATTTTTTGCAAGCCATATAGAAGATCCTCCTACTCCACATCCGGCATCCAATACCAAATCATCTTTTGTAATCTTTGCATGCGTAGCCAGCATTTTGTTTGTGTTGAGTAAAGACTGATGAAAATTTTTCGTGGTTGCATCCCAAAATCCATAATGAAGTGACCTGCTTTTTTCCAGGTCCCAAAACAGACGGTAATGGACTTCGCTCAGATCGTAATAGCGCGCTATGTCTTTGTTGGTAAACAATTTTTCCTGTAAAATGTGATGCTGCTAAATTGATAATTTGCTAATGGGCTAATGTGAGGAAAGTGTAAATATTTTAAATATTAACTCTGCCATTTTTGGCGGAGAAATAAGTGTACTAGCAATGGCTTTAGCCATGAGTGATATCCACCCTTTAAATTTGCTGCCCTCATCTGACATTCGCACATCTTCACATTAATTTAATCCTCTAAAATCTACCGGCACCAGTTTACTAACCCCTGCTTCCTGCATGGTAACACCGTAAATAACATCAACGGATGCCATTGTCATTTTGTTATGAGTAACAATAATGAACTGGGATTCCTTACTAAACTGCCGTATCATTTGCGTGAACTTGCCGATGTTGGCATCGTCGAGCGGTGCATCCACTTCATCCAAAATACAAAATGGCGCAGGCTTTATTAAATAGATCGCAAATAAAAGCGCTGTGGCCGTCAACGTTTTTTCTCCACCGCTTAACTGGGTGATGCTTGTTGGCCGCTTACCCTTTGGCTTAGCAACAATATCTATCCCGGTTTCAGCAAGGTTATCAGGATTTTCCAAAACCATATCTGCTGTAT
>JACDBU010000067.1 GCA_013694745.1 Chitinophagaceae bacterium | reverse complement strand
GTGAAATACTTTTTATTGATGCCCGCAATTTTGGCTTTTTGGTTAACAGGCGCAACCGTGATTTAAGCGAAGATGATATGGCGAAAAATTACAGGCACCTATCATAACTGGCGCAACCTTCCTAACGTCATTGCTGTATAGGTTTAGTAATTCGGTAACAGAATAATATTTGCCTTACAATTCATTTTGATAAATTTTTTATCGCTTTGGTGGCGAAAAAAATTCATCAAAAGTTTCTGCTGCTTCATTGTTCATCTTTTATACACATATCAGCAGGACATTTACCATCTATTCCCTGATGAGGTCTGTGATGATTGTAATAATATAAATATTGTATCAGTTCATCTTTTAATTCTTTGAGTGAATCAAAATTGGTTTCTCTGATTAAATCTTCCTGCAGCGTTCTCCAGAACCTTTCTATTTTCCCATTTGTTTGAGGACGATAAGGTTTTGTATACCGGTGCTTAATACCTACCTCAAACAACATTCTTTCAAATGGATGTCCTTGCTTTTGTTTACTCTCCCTGGGACCAAACTCCGGGCCATTATCAGATAATATTTCTTCAAACTTAATGGAGTATTGATCGTTAAGCATATTCAAACATTTCAATGCAGCAAACATCACCGTTAAGCTCGTAATATCTTCTACCACTTCTGCCCATGCAAGGCGACTATGATCGTCTACAAGGCATACCAGATAAAGTTTCCGGCTTTGTCCGGTAATAATACTTTTACTTAAATGATGGCAATCAATATGACCTAACTGGCCCATTTTTTCTTTAATGATTCTTCGTTTATTTACTTTCATTTTCACTGTCAACCGGTTCATTCCGTACCGCTTGCAGATATTATATACTCCCGATAATGAAGGTGTAAATTTATGCAATGATGGTTTTAAAATATTTACTATCTCAAATTTAGAGTTACCCTTTTCTCTTAATTCTATTACCTTATTTTCAATGAACTTAAGCGGCCTCCTGGTCTTATACTTCGGACCTCGTTTGCGTGGCTCCAGATCCTTGTCGCTTCCGCTTTGTTTATAGCGATTGTAATACTTTAAAAAACTTTTGCCACAGGTATCATGGGCCTTGTAAAAATCCTGAGCCAATTTGTATACCGGATGCTCTTTACGTTTTACCTGTTCATATTCTCTTATCAGAAATCTATATTTCTCAATATAGTTCCTCCAAATCGTAGTGTCCTTGCGATTATCTTTCATCGTAACAAAATTTATTACCTTAAAGGTTAAATTCTGTTACCGAATTATCTGACTTCTACAGAAAGGACATGAGCTAAGGCAGGCAGATGTAGTAATTATCCGTACAGCTAATCAAACTTTTGTCAGCCTGATATGGAAAGCAATATTCCTTGGCATTTTAAAGATTATCGGCCTGCCTGCGGCATTTGCAGATAAAACATATTAATGAAGGCGATAGTGAGTTCCATATTTCGTAATATATAGTTGCCTCACAAGATCAACAACGGAGTAAGGAAAGTAGCCTCTAAATATTCTTCGCTCTAGTGCAGTAACTAATACAATTACCTAAACTGTTCGCTCATTTTTTTTCTGAATAGATAAATATATAACAAGAATTAAAATCACCGACAGAAAGACAATGCTGGTTACAGTAGTGCCAATACCCAGTCCACCATCTTTTACCGGTTGTGAAAGAAGGTCGCCAAGAGAGGCGCCAAGTGGCCGTGTTAAAATATAGGCGATCCAGAAAGAGAGAATAGCATTTAGCTGTAAGAATTTATACGCAATAAAATCAAGCAAAATTATTCCTGCAAATAAAAGTGCTGCATAGGCATATCCAAGTCCTGAGCTTTCAGAGATAAGATCACCTGCTGAAGTTCCCAAAGCAAATGTGAATAGTATTGCCAGCCAATAAAATAATTCTTTTTTTGAGGTATTGATGTTATCAACTGATAAAGTTTTTTCACTTGCATACCATGCTATAAAAACAACGATAAGCGCACTTCCAAATATGATAGAAGTTGTAGCTAAACTAACTCCAAGATTATCTACAAGATTATCTGATATAAGAGTGCCCACAATACTTAATAATACAACTGCAAGCCAAAACACAGCGGGAATATATTTTTTACATTTAAACTGGATAATAAGCACAACAAGTAATATAGCGCCCATTACATAAGATGTTCCGGTTAATCCGAAATTCAATGTTTCTGAAAAAAAATCTGCAACAGTTTCACCAACAGTAGTCGCAAGAATTTTAATGATCCAAAAGATGAGCGTGATCTGCGGAACTTTGTTTAGCATTTTATTCATAAGAAAAATTTAGGATATTAATGAATTGTAATTCATTGATTTGTTCTGCCAAAAGACCATTCATTACCTGGCCTGAAGAAAAATTTACAGAATAAATTTTATCATTATCAGCAAACTTATATTTTTTACTCATTCGTAAATATAAGAAATGGCTAAAAGAAATGTACGATTGTTCTTTGGTACAGATACGCCAACACATTCATGCTATGCTGCATATCTGAGCCAGCGAATCCATTTAATTTGAACGAGCAAATCTACAAATTATATGCAGGTCCTTTATGTTGTTGTTGCCCTCACTCACAAAAGCCGCCTGAACACCATCAACGGCGGAAGAAAAACCATTTAATACCCGACCTGAAGAAAAACTTACAAAAATAAATTTTATCAATATGAGCAAACTTATATTTTTTACTCATTCGTAAATGTAAGAAATGGCTAAAAGGAATGTACGATTGTTCATTGGCACAGATACGCCAAAACACGGATGCTTTGCTATCTGTGCCAGCGAAGCGCTTAGATAAAAGTTGAATAAAGATTTACAAAAACAAGACTAAGGATAGCTATGGGGAGTAAAAAGTATTCGAAAAAAGTTACTTCTTTTGTCCACCAAATATAATTAGAATAGCCAACAGCAAAAGCAAAACTATCCCACCTACCCAAATGAGAATCTTCAATCCTGTCGACATTTTATGGTTGGGATCATTGTAATCACTTAATTTAATATTTGGATTTTTTTTAAGGTCATGCTTTATCCTCATCTTCATTGCATTAAAAGATAGTCTATCCAGAGATTTTCTTTTTCTCCTGTAAGTGTTGCAAATTGTTTAAATGACAACATGATAAACTCGCTGCCCTTATTATATTTCAATAGCTCAAAAGAATTTATTGGTTTGGTTATTGAAAATGCATATGCAGAATTGTTTACGGAGATGGCGTAAATAAAAAATAATCCCATTAAAAGAAATGTAATTTTTTTCATGGCTTTAGTTTTGATTGAATAAATAAAAATCTTAATAAATTTAATGCAAATTATTCTTTAATTGTTGATGAATATTCTTCTGTTCAAGGGCTGCCCGATAGGAATGGAAAACACGGTGAAGGTTTTTGTGCAAGGGCTCTGCGCCGGATTTGTAATGGATAGCTGGAACTGAAGATGAGAGATGAACAAATGTTTACAGCCCCGGTATAGTCAAAGGTTGCACCTCACTCACAAAAGCCATTTGAACACAACGGTGGAATACTTCGCTAAATGCTCAAAAAAATATAAATATGTACATAAAACCCGCTGTGGTATAATTATTGAACGGTTAAGTAAGGAAAAATTTGTATTTAAGTCCAATACACACCTAAAATTTTAACTACATAATTCAAATAAATAAAAATGGAAACATTGCCAATTGATAACCTTACCGGTGTAAATCACGAAGGAGCTCATCCCAATATGCCTTTAAAATATTTAGCTGCCAAATCTATAATAGGTGATAAAGTTAAAAATGCAAAAGGAGAACACATGGGAAAGATTGAAGATATTATGATAGATATTACTTCCGGAAAAATAGAATATGTGGTAATAGAATTCGGAGGTTTTCTTACTATCGGCGATAAATATTTTGCGATACCATTTAACCTGCTTAAGATAGATGCTGCAAATAAAATGTTCGTGTTCGATCAACCCAGGGAAGTGCTTGAAAAAGCTCCGGGCTTTGATCTGAACCATTGGCCTGAAACAAATCTTCATCCGGAAGAAACCTACTGGAGTTTTCTTTAATGTTACTCCTATTGATTCAAGGTTGAGTTCCATTTTTCCTGATTAAAAAATTCGCTGCTCTAAATCAACCCCCATATTGGCTCAAGGTTGGTTCCATCTTTTGTAATTTTTTAGTGTGCCTACACCATTGATGTTTACTTTTATCATTAACAAATTGGAACTTGCCGTTTTATAAATGATCAATAACAATACAAAATCCAATCTTTTAAAACTTTCTATAGGCGCCTTAGGGGTTGTGTTTGGAGATATTGGCACAAGCCCATTGTATGCTATGAGGGTTTGTTTTGCAGGGAGGCATGGCATTGCAATCACCGATCAAAATATTTATGGCATTTTATCAATGATCTTTTGGTCACTTATCCTGGTCATCAGCCTAAAATATTTGATCATTATTTTAAAAGCAGATAATAAAGGCGAGGGCGGCATTTTAGCGTTGATGAAATTGGTATTACCTGGAAAAAGAACTGGTAAATTTTTTGTGATTTTATCAATGGGGTTATTTGGTGCGGCATTACTTTATGGCGATGGCATGATAACGCCCGCCATATCGGTATTGAGCGCTTTAGAAGGTTTGCAAATTGCTACCCCTTTTTTTCAACCATTCATAATTCCACTTACAATCATTATTCTTTTTGTACTTTTTTACTTCCAGAGAAAAGGTACAGGCAAAGTGGGAATGATCTTCGGACCAATAATATTTGTATGGTTTATTTCACTTGCAATACTGGGGATAAATGCAATCGCTAAACATCCAGCGGTTTTACAGGCTTTTAATCCATATTATGCTTTTCATTTTTTTATCACGCACGGCTTAGGAAGTATAACTATTTTAGGCGCTGTATTTTTAGTAGTAACCGGTGGTGAAGCGATATATGCTGATATGGGTCATTTTGGTAAAAAGCCAATTCGCTTAGGCTGGTTTATTATAGTACTGCCATGCCTGGTATTAAATTATTTCGGGCAGGGCGCTTTGCTGTTAAACAATCATCAATTTATTACAAACCCGTTTTATTATTTAGCTCCGGCGTGGGCATTATATCCTTTGGTAATCCTTGCGGCTTTAGCAACCGTTATTGCCTCGCAGGCAGTTTTATCGGGTGCGTTCAGCGTTACTTACCAGGCAATACAATTGGGGTTTATGCCGCGTTTAAAAGTTGTGCATACATCCAAAAATGAGAAAGGGCAGATCTATATTCCTCAATTAAACTGGATGTTATTTTTAGCAACTGTAAGCCTTGTTGCTTCATTTAAAACCTCTGATAATCTTGCAGGTGCTTATGGAATAGCGGTTACTACAACCATGGTTATTACAACACTACTTGCTTTTGTGGCAATGAGAAAATTATGGAAATGGAGTCTGCCGGCTGCAATATCATTGACTACCTTTTTTTTAATTATAGACCTTTCATTTTTTTCTGCCAACATTGCGAAGATCCCAAATGGGGGATGGTTTCCACTTCTGGTTGCAGCGTTATTTTATTTTATAAT
This sequence comes from Chitinophagaceae bacterium, assembly GCA_013694745.1. Classification (GTDB taxonomy): domain Bacteria; phylum Bacteroidota; class Bacteroidia; order Chitinophagales; family Chitinophagaceae; genus Ginsengibacter. The sequence continues at coordinate 11,502 of JACDBU010000067.1, read as the reverse complement.
GACTACCTGGTACAAAGGCAAAAGATTGATGAGCATTCAACTGGAGAAAATAATAGATCCTATAAAAAAATTTCAAACTTCTTATCAAAAAGATGGTCAGCATATTGTTGACGGCACGGCTATTTACTTAGCAAGAGATCCTTTAGGAACTCCCTCAGCATTGGTTTTTAATTTATTGCACAACAAAGTTTTACATGAGAAGATAATTATTTTATCTGTTCAGCTTAATACAATTCCGCATGTAAATTTTTTAGAAAAGACTCAAATTAAAGTGCTGGATAAATATATAACTCATGTAATCCTTCGCTATGGCTATCTGGATAAAACTGATATCCCACTATCATTAAATTTATTAAAAGAAAACAAAAGGCTTTCTTTTGATGACGAAAATGTTACTTATTTTTTGGGCAGAGATTCAATAGTAATTGCACATAATTGCGGCATGAGCCCATTTCGCGAATCCTTATTTAATTTTATGGGGCGCAATTCAGTGAAAGCAACAAGATATTTTAATCTGCCATCAGAAAAGATTTGTATAATAGGTTCGCAAATAAAATTATAAGGTTGTTTATAATTTCTCTTTATAGAAAAAATTTAAAGAAAATAATTCTTAGCAACGTCTACGATAGAAAACGTTGCGTTTAAACAGGGACTTTGGGCAGCCATCATATCCAGCAACAGCGTGAACAAATATTTCAAATCCCTACTTCCATATTCTCAGCAACGTCTCCGGCAGGGAAGTTGCGTCTAAACAAGAATAAGCAAATGTAGAGTTGTTAACTGTGAATTAAATATAAAGGACACAACGTCCTCAACCCACCCACAAAAGCTAAAGGAGAGACGTTGCTGAGAATGGAAGAACAAAAATAAAGGGACGTAACGTTTTCTGCCCACACACAAAAGCTAAAAAGAGGCATTGTTTAAATCATCATAACTGTATCTTTATATAATTAAAATGAGCATTATAGATAAACATAGTTTGGGTGAAAAGGAAAGAATAAAATCTTTAAAAAAGTATGATATTCTTGATACTCCGCCTGATGGCAGTTTTGACCGTATTACAAAATTAGCAGCTAAGCTTTTAGACGTTCCCATTGCTCTTGTAACACTGGTAGATACTGACAGGATATGGTTTAAATCGCGCTATGGGCTGGATGTTCAGCAAATAGGACGTGACCCTGGATTGTGCGCCTCAGCAATTTTATCTGATGATCTTTATGAAGTTAAAGATGCACTTACTGATCCACGTACATTGGTAAATCCATTAGTAGCAGGCGAATTTGGATTGAGATTTTATGCAGCGGTACCATTGAAAGTTAGAGACGGGCACAATTTAGGAACATTGTGTGTACTCGATAAAAAGCCAAGGAATTTAACCGAAATACAGAAAGAAACATTACAATATTTGGCAGATATTTTAATTGATCAGTTAGAGCTTCGGCTTGCAGCAAGAACTGCTAACTACCAGCAGAACCAGGTGTTAAGTATTGCAGCCCATGATTTAAAAAATCCATTGACAACATTAAAGGTGTGGGCAGAATTGGCAAGGCAGGCGAAAGATAAGCCTGATCAGGTTGAAAATATATGTGATAAAATAACGGAATCTTGTGGAAAGATGAACCGGCTGATAAATAATCTTTTAGAAACTGCCAGAAAAGAAGCAAGTAAAATTCAACTGCGTTTTGCAGGAATTGATCTTGGTGCCATGACAAAAAGAGTGGTTGCATCCAACATGGTTTTGGCAATTAATAAAAATTTAAAATTGAATTTTATTAATCAGGAGAACTTAGTGATAAGCGCTGACGAAGAAAGATTAACCGAGATATTAAATAATATAATTAGTAACGCAATTAAATACTCTCCTAAAAATAAAAATATCAATGTATCTGTAAATGAAAAAGATGGGCAGGCAGTTTTTATAGTTGCGGATGAAGGACAGGGGTTTACAGAGGACGATAAAAAAAATCTTTATCAGCGATTTGTAAAATTAAGTGCACTGCCTACCGGCGGAGAGTCATCTACAGGCTTAGGTCTTTCTATTGTAAAGTTTTTAGTGGACGCGCATCATGGCACTATTGAAGTATCAAGTGATGGAAAAGATAAAGGCGCCATTTTTACAGTAAAATTTCCATTATTGAAATGATTATACTTTTCATTATTTGCACTGCTTATACTTAACTAAATTTCCATGCGCTCATTGGTGTTCCCGTTGCCATATCAGCGTAGTTGCGTTTCCATCTTCCGAAATTAAAAAAGTTACTGGCGCAAGCGTCCGTTCTACCTAATAAAAGTATCACAATCTTCACAATCCAATACAAGCAAGTCTATAAAAATTTGGCAAAGCAAGTACACAGGTAATTGTAAATCTTTATTTTTTTAAATTTCTTCCAAACGCCTAAGCGGGCGCTTTTGCCAAAGTTATTTTATTTAAACCAGTCCGTATTTCCCAGCACGTCTCCGATAGGGAGGTTGCGTAGAATGCATTTGCTGTGGTTAACCCAGCAACAATTGAGCAATTTTAAAACCCCTATTCAAATAAAACGACTTTAAATCCGGAGGCATGTAAAAGATCTTCCAATACAGATCTTGCTTTTGTATTTGCCTTCTCAATAAGATCTTTATTAAAAGAATCTGCTGTAATTTTTGTCCTGGCTTTAAATTTTATTGCTGTAACATCTTCCGGTTTCCAGTTTCCAATCTCTTCAAACGTTTCATAATCTGCCGGGTTAATGATCACATCAAGTATTTTGGTTTGCGGCAATTGCATCCAGACTGTATCTTTTGTAACCCTTACATTTTTATCCGTTAGCAATTTCAAATCTATACCAGCCAGCACCCTGCCACGTGCGATAATAACCAGGTGATCATCAATAACAGGCAACTGCGGAAAGTGATGTTTAATGGTTGAATCCACAACCACCTCATCATAAAAAGTTGCGGTTATCACCTGTCCGAGTGCGCGAATATCTTTCACGATTATCGGTGTATCATCGATGGTGACTGCTTTGGAAGAAAAAATATTCCAGGAGGGTAGCCAGTTCATTTTTTTCAGGACCAGTATAGCGGTAATGATCAGGATAACCGTTACCCAACAGCCAGGGCTTATCTCTCTACTTCTTTTCATCTGCATTATTTAAAGATTGATCGCCTGCATAGCTGATGCTAATATTTTGATATCCGAGTCTAACTAATAGATTATTTAAAAACAACGATGTATTTATTTTTGCCTGTTGCAAAATTCCTAATGAGTCTATGCTGTTTCGTATTTGCGTTTCGGCCTGCGACGCCAGCTCATCACGCTCAGCAGTCTTAAAAGCATCTCTGAAAAAACTTACTTCCTGGAACTCAACGTTTATGGTTTCTGCCGGGATACTTAAACTTATTATTTTAGGAGGAGGTAGTATTAAACGGACATCTTTATTGTGAATGGTAAAATTTTTTTCAGTGATGCCGGCGAGATCTACACCGGCTTTGATGTGCGCTTCACAACTTATCAAAATTTTTCTCTCACCAATTTTAAACCATGTCTTGTTATCATTGGCTTTTATAATTTTTGTAACTGTATACTCAACTGTTGCCAGGTCGCTCATTTCCCTTAAAGAAGACAGTATTTCTTTTTGCTCCTGCTTTTTGCTGCATCCTGTTGCAAATAATAATATGAGCAGAATTTTTTTAACCATATGAGATCGAAGTTTGGTTTTCAAAATTATCTTCTTTTTTATTGATTATGCATATAGGGCAAAACTGGCAGCTGACTTTATTATGTGGTTTAAGATACTGCCATAAAATTTGTATAAGTTAAAGGTAATACAGGAATGTAATTTGGTTTTTGAAAAACATTCATTGGATGCAACTTCTTATAGGAGACGTTGCTGCCTGCGAAATTTACTTGTAAATATTTTCACTTCACATTTTCATTTTTTTATCCTAAACTTGTAACCATGAATGCAACTGATCTTAAAAACCTACAGGCGCCGCTCAAAGAAAAATACCGTGAGCAGCCGGATGCTGCTATCATAACATTAAAGGCACAGGGAAAAATAGGAGAAGGCATATCCTGTAAAGTAGATACAGGCAAGGCTTTGGTGGAAGCAGGACTTCACCCGGCAACAGGGGGAACGGGTATGCTGGCATGTTCTGGAGACATGCTTTTGGAAGCATTGGTAGCCTGTGCCGGCGTTACGCTGCAGGCTGTTAGCACGGCAATTGGTGTTGAAGTAAAGGGCGGCACCATTACAGCCGAAGGAGACCTTGATTTCAAAGGCACTTTAGGTGTTTCAAAAGAAGTGCCTGTGGGATTTAAAAATATTCGCCTGCAAATTGACATAGATTCAAGCGCCAGTGAAGAAGAAATGGCAAGTCTGAAAAAATTGACTGAAAGATATTGCGTGGTGTATCAAACGCTCATTAAAGGAGTTGAAATAGAAACAAAATATAATGCTGCTGTTTGATTTTTTCACCGCAGAGAAAGGAGTTGAAAGAAGTTTCGCAGAGAATGTAAAACAAAGCCGCAAAAAAATTCATTTCACATGTTTAATTTTTTTTAACCGCAGAGAAAGGAGTTGAAAGAGCTTTCGCAGAGGTTACAAAACAAAGCCGCAAAAAAATTTATTTCACACAGAAGAGTGCCTTCATAAAAAAAACTACCCCTGATTTCCGGAGCAGTTTAAAGGGAACATGAGAAGAAAGTTATTCAATCAAGATCTACGGTGGGATTGGTCCAGTTGAAAACACCGGCAGGATTATATCTCCACACCCAGGCATGTACAAACCAAAAAGGAAAGCCGGAAGTGCCATTCCATACATCATTTGAGCCCGTAAAACCTTCAGGTAAAACCTGGTCAATTGGCACTGCATATTCCACCGCTACCAATTCAGGGTTTCCTGTATCAAGGCCGTTGTACACCAGTATTTCAGGGGTACGGATATCGAATGTATTGTCAACTATTGATGCTCTCATAAAATGGTGTCCCATCATTGGCACATCAACATTTATGTTTGAATAGCCATCCTTAATTGCATTTTTTATATCGCGATACCTTGCAGTTGCGGACCGTGCCTGTTGCAATTCCCAGGTTGTCTGGCTGCTTAAACCCGAATACATATTTACAACATTTCCATCACTTCCTTTTGCAGAAGATAGTTTATCATTCGTGCCTGAAAGTACGCTGTTGCTTTTTGCATCACTGACTGATTCCTTTTGACAGGAAGTAAAAAACAAAGCTGCAAGAATTGTTATACAAATAATTGAAGCATGCATTTTAAAGAAATTATAATTCATGCCTGAGAAGTGCTTACTCCAGCGCGTGGAGCTGATAAATAAATTTTTCATGATCTGTTTTTTAAAAATGAATAAATAAAATTTAATTAGGCATTAACGGGTTATCAAAACAACATTGGTTTTAATTTGCTTCGGCTGTTGCCGGGCTGATCTGTGTTGAAACTTCAGTGATCTTGTTGGCGGGAAATCCACCTTCTTTAGCATGTTCCCTAATGAGTTCTTCGTTCTCTGCTTTGTAAACACAAAAGATCTTGTCGCCGGTTACATAGCTTTGTATCCATTGAATTTGCGGACCCATTTGTTTTAATACACTGCAGGATTTTTGTGAAATGGCTTTTAATTGTGCAGGTGTTAAATTGCCTGCGCCGGGGATGTCCCTTTCGATAAGATAAGTTTTCATTGATGTTGTTTTGGTGGTTGATGAAATTTTTGATGCCGTGGTTTGTGCTGCAGCAGCGTAACCGGTAAAAAGGAAAATTGAGAAGATGACGAGGTGATTTTTGAATGATTTCATGACATTTATTTTTTATGATTATTAATACTTAAAGATAGCAGTGCCAGTAAGCGGAGTGCTATCACAAATCATTCAATAAATGGAAACCAATCTGAACAAATCGTTCAATAAGTAGTAAAAATAAACCAGCGGGAAAAATTAATGGAGCAGTTCAACATAGGCCATTGGTAACAGGCCATATTTCTTTTTAAAACATTTGGTGAAGTAAGAAGCGCTGGAGAAGCCCGAATCATAAGTGATTTGGGCAATGTTGTAATGGCGTTTTCGCATGAGGTCTTTCGCTTTTTCCAGCCTGAACTCTTTTAAAAGTGTGTTCGGCGATAAACCTGTAAGGGTAATTGTTTTGCGATATAATTGTGAAGCGCTCATGGCCATTGCCTTGCCATAATCAGCCACATCAAAATCGGAATTGTGCCAGTTCTCTTCCAGGTTGCTGAATAACATTTGTAACATACTTTCATCCTGTGCGGAAAGCGTTAAAAGATCATTTTTTATGTTGTAAAAAAAATCTTTGGCCACCAGTTCCTTCACAGCTGAGGCAACTGCAATTTGATGCTTACCGGAAATGAAACACAGGTTACGTGCAAACTGTATAGTATCGCCAAAAAGCTGGTTGCTTTTTTCTATGGGCTCGCCTGCATTCACAGCTATTTTAAAATCAAGCTTATCGCCATATGCTTGCTGCATCTCCTGTTGAATCACAAGGGCGCAGGCGACTGCTTTGGAGGCAGAAGAAAATGAAATAATAAAACCACATCCTTCCTGTTCGGCTTCCCGGCCTCCATGTTGCTGCAGATTTTTCCTGATAATATTGTTGTGACCATCGAGCAGTTCGTTGGCTTTTTTCAGGCCTAGTTTGTCCGTACTAAATTGGGATCGGTAATTTTAGTCACCAGCAAAATGCGAAATGAAGGGTCACTGAAAATTTTCAACCCGTCTGTTACCTCTGCTGATTCCGGATCATAGATACGTCCTAAAAAAGAACTCACCAGTGTTTTGCTTACTTCAATAATTTTATTGGGAATGAGACCATGCGCACTCCTGTGCATTTCCTTCACCGCATCTTTATCCGGCGCATCAATCAGGCAAAATATATTTTCACGCTCTTCATCTATCCAATAGGTCATGCAGGTGCAACCAAATTCTTCCTGGTGAAGCAGATCTTTGTTGTGCGCTGCAGCCACATCCTTAGCTTTAACACCGGGCACAATATGTACATCCATGTAAATAGGCATAAGCGCTTTTGTCTTCCGAAGATAAAAAATTTTTTATAGCTGGTATAGCGTTTTTTTTGTCCTACTAACCCATACGCAAACTGATTTACTACTTTTGTAAAAAATATTATATGGCAGAGGACCTTGATATTGTTAAGGGGAACAAAGAAGAAAAATACCAATCACTGGTTCCCCAGATAAAAGGGTTGCTTACTGGTGAAGATGATGTTGTTGCCAATATGGCGAATGTGGCGGCAGCGCTTAAAGAACAGTTTCAATGGCTTTGGGTTGGCTTTTATGTAGTGAAAGATAATGAACTCGTATTAGCTCCGTTCCAGGGTCCGGTGGCTTGCACAAGAATAAAAAAAGGCAGGGGTGTTTGTGGAAGCTGCTGGGAAGAAGCTAAAACACTGATCGTGCCTGATGTTGAAAAATTTCCCGGGCACATAGCATGCAGCAGTATTTCAAAATCTGAAATTGTGGTCCCTGTTATGAAAGAGGGAGAGGTTGTTGCAGTTTTAGATATAGATAGTGAGGCGTATGACTTTTTTGATGACACTGATAAAAAATATCTTGAAATGGTTGTTGCATTAATAAATTTTTGAAAATATTTTTCTTCCTCATAATTTTTATATAACGCATCGCCCCTGGTGGAGACGTTTCAGAAAAAAAATTACAAACAACGTTCCCGGCGATAATTACTTTTTGTAACAGATGCCATTATTTTTATTAAAATTTCTATCTTTCAACTCAAATGTCTTTAGAAACTATTTTTTACATAACGCAAATTGTAGCAGCGGTTGCGGTAATAATTACCTTATTTTATGTTGCCTACGAGGTGCGTCATAACACGAAAGCATTAAAACTTTCAACTTACCAGGCTGTTGTTAACAGCAGTACGGAAATATTGCACAGCCTATACACTAATACTGAAACTGCTTCCTTTTATCATCGTTGCTTATTTAATAATGCTGAATTAAATGGCCCGGAAAAGCTAAGATGGCATGCAGTGATGATCGCCGTATATCGCCATTGGGATAACCTTTTATATCAAAATCGGATGGGTTCACTGGAAGATGAGATGTGGCTAACTTACGATAGAACAATGACGCATTATTTTTCGTATAAAGCCTGGGTGGATTGGTTTACTACCAACAGTCATTTTTAGCCCGGCGCTTCAAAATTTATTGGTCGATAAAATGAAACAAATACAATCGAAAGATATAAAAGCTGAAAATTTCTTAGCAACTTTAGATATATAATGCAACGTTGCTGTTAAAGTGTTGCTGAGAAAAAGACTCCTGCAAATATTTTACAACCACCTTCTCACATTTTTTTTATAGTCAATATATTTTTGGCCAAAGGCGCGCTCAAGATATTGTTCTTCTTTTTTAATTACATATTGCTGCATAATCAGGAGAAGGATTGGGAATAAAATAATGTTCCACCAATTGCCAATTAAACAGGTTAGTCCTAAAAATATAAATACTAATCCCACGTACATTGGATTGCGGGAAATATTAAAGATGCCGCTTGTTTGGAGCGATGTTGCAGGCTTGATAAGTATTAAAGTGTTTTTGCTTTGGAAAAATTTCCTAAAACTCGTGATGAGAAAAGCCAATGAAGTAACCAGCAATAATATTCCGGCAATTTTAGTTACGGGTAAATGAAATACCGAAGTATCAATCGGGATATATTTTTGAATAAAGACAGCTGCTAAAAAAACCAGCACATAAAATAATGGCGGAGGAATATAAACACCGGGACTATCTTTTTTATTAGCCAATAATATTATTTGCTTGCAATGTAATTGATTATTTAATCTTATAAATTTTATTTTTCTAGCAAAACGGTCACCCGCATCACTGTCTACTTTTGGAAAAAGATAATTTATTTTACAGGCTTATCACCCATATAAAAGATCATCTTTCCGCCTTTCATAATTTGATCGTGGCTAATAGAAAAACTATTTAAAATCCTGCCATTTAGCATGATCTTTTGTACATAAACATTTTTAGCAGACTGGTTTATTGTCTGGATAATAAACTGTTTTCCATTACCAACCTGGAGTATGGCTGCATCAATGGCCGGGCTGCCAATGGCATACTGGGTGCTGCCGGGCGCTACAGGGTAAAAACCCAGGCTACTGAAAATATACCAGGCACTCATTTGTCCGGCATCATCATTTCCGCCAAGACCATCGGGTGTATTTTTATATTGCATGTTCAGGATCATGCGTACGCGCTCCTGTGTTTTCCAGGGCGCACCTGCATAATTATAGAGGTATGCAACATGATGTGCTGGCTCATTACCATGCACGTAGCCACCAATGATACCTTCGCGTGTTATGTCTTCCGTTTCTGCAAAAAATGCATCAGGTAAATGCATGGTAAATAATGTATCGAGATAATTAATAAATTTTTCCTTACCACCCATCATCCTAATAAGTGCCGCCGGATCGTGCGGAACAAACAAACTATAATTCCATGAATTGCCTTCAATAAATCCCTGGCCATTGGTACTCATGGCATCAAAGTTTGGTGTAAAACTTCCATCCGATCTTTTCGCATGCATAAAACCTGTTGAAGTATCGAATACATTTTTATAATTGGCAGAGCGTTTCATGAAAGTATTGTAAACATCCATACGGCCCAGCTTTTTTGCCAGCTGAGCAATGCACCAGTCGTCGTATGCGTACTCAAGTGTGTTAGATGCGCCGGTACCGTTTTTATCGGCAGGCACATACCCCAGGTCCATGTAACTTCCGATCCCCTCATAGCTTCTATGCGTTGCCGTTAGTATGCAGGCATCGAGCGCCTTGTTGGCATCAAAATTTGCATTGCCTTTTATCACTGCATCCGCGATCACCGATACAGCATGATAGCCGGACATACACCAGTCGTCGTTGGCGGAATTGCTCCATACCGGCAGCATGTGCAGGCTGCTCTGGTTGTAATGCTGCAGCATACTCTGTATCATATCACGGTTGCGGGCCGGCTGGATAATATTGAGCAGGGGATGCAGCGCCCGGTATGTATCCCATAACGAAAAAGTGGTGTAATTTGTGAAACCCTTCGCGCTATGTATCTTTTGATCGAGCCCTTTATACTGGCCGTCAACATCCATATAAACTGTTGGACTAATAAATGCATGGTACATGGCCGTATAAAAATTTTCCTTTAATTCGTTGCTGCCCGTGATTTCAATTTTATGCAATTCTTTTTCCCAGGATACCTGTGCCTGCTGCTTTATCGCATTAAAATCCCAGCCCGGAATTTCTGCCTGCATGTTCTGCAATGCCCCTTCCATGCTCACTGGAGAAAGCGCCATTTTTATTTTTATTTTTTCCTGTGTGTAGGTCTTAAAATCAAAATGCATCCTTAGCTGTTTGCCGGCTATTTCAGGGAAATCACTTCTTTGATCAAACTTACCCCAGAAACCGCGGTAGGGCATTTTGGAAAATTCTTTGCTTCCATAATGTGTAAAGGGCTTTGAGAATTGCATGGCGAAATATAAAGTACGCGTACGGGCCCAGCCGTTCGTTTGCCGGTACCCGGTGAGGAGGCTATCATTCACAACCCGTACATAGGTCCAGACATTTTTTTCCTCGTAATTGTAAATGCCGCTAACGAGATCGAGGATAATGTGCGCCTGGTCTGTGGCAGGGAAAGTGTATTGATGTAATCCTACCCTATCCGTTGCCGTTAGTTCAGCAATAATATTGTCATCATCCAGTTTTACTTTATAATAACCAGCTTCAGCTATTTCATTTGCATGATTGAAAGCAGAACGGAATCCACTTTTAGGATCGCTGGCAATACCGGGGTTTAGCTGGAGCTGGCCAACAGTGGGCATCACTAAAAAATCGCCGAGGTCTGCATGTCCTGTGCCGCTTAGATGTGTATGGCTAAAGCCAACAATGGTGCGGTCATCATACTGGTAGCCTGCACAATATTTATAAACATCGGGGTTATATTTTCCATTTACTTCAAACGGAATTGTGTCGGTATCCGGACTAAGCTGCACCATACCGAAAGGCACCGTTGCACCGGGATAGGTATGCCCCATGCGTTGGGTGCCAATGATGGGTTTCACATACTGAATGAGATTCGTTTTGTGTTGCGCAGAGGTTTTAAGGGACAGCAACAGCGCGGTACAAAGAATGACATTTTTCATAAGGAATAAAGTTAGGAAGTTAAGGGGTAAGAAGATAAGTGGTTAAGAAGTTATGATGGGGAGAGCAGGAGACGTTGCTGAGAAGAAGTCTGAACATCAGTAGATTGGAACTTCAAACAATTAATTTCTCAGCAACATCCTATTTCTCAGCAACGTCTCCGTCAGGGACCTTTAGATTTACTTTTAGATATTATCTACAAGAATTACTACTATTACAACTTTCTTTTTTGTTACTTTTTTCTTTGTGGATAGAAGTGTAAATGTGGGTAAGTTACATTTATAAAACCAACCTGCCAGCACAAGCGAATTATTCAGGG